>JAURWR010000066.1 GCA_030654805.1 Burkholderiaceae bacterium | reverse complement strand
GTCCATGCCCTGGAGCTGGCGCGCCTTGACGATCATGTCCTTCAGCACCTTGTTGACCGCGTGGCCAATGTGGATCTGGCCGTTGGCGTACGGCGGGCCGTCGTGCAGCACGAACTTCGGCGCGCCGCAGCGGGCATCGCGCAGCCGCTGGTAGGTGCCCGCGTCGTCCCACTGCTGGACCCACCCCGGCTCGCGCTTGGGCAGATCGCCGCGCATCGGGAACGGTGTGTCCGGCAGGTTCAGCGTGGCGCGCAGGCCGGCCGAGGCGTCGGCGCTGGAAGTGGGCTTTTCGGTGGACATGCAAGGTCTCGAAAGGTGGCGGGTCCGCAACAACCGGATGGCTGCGCGCAAGAGGTCTCGGGTCGAGGCGAGCCGGGACAAGTCCCGTCGCCTCGGGTCGGCTTCCGGTGGGCGCTGGCGGTTCAGGCAGTGCGCCCGAGGCGCAACGCCGCGCCGGTCAGATTCGGTCGCGCATGGTTTGCCGGTGCGTGGAACCGTCCTCGCTGGCGAGGCGAGCGGGTCGGGCAAGGCTCAAAAACATCGGCGGATTCTACTGGCGAGCTTCGTCGGGAAGCCGTCGCGCGGGCTGTGAACCCGGGCTCCGCGAGGCAGTGACGCGTCTCGCGCAAAGGCCTTGCCGCGCTGTGGCGCAGACAAGGGTTCGAGCATTTCGATCGCCTTCCAACCGGCCGGTAACACCTCGTTGCTCAGATTTCCATAAGTTTGGCTTGCTAAAAACCGCACTGTTTGAAGGGTCAGCTGTCGGTATCGACGGCGCCCCCGGACTTCACCACAAGACATCGGAGACGTCGAACATGAAAAAATCTTCTGGTCGTGGGCTGGCGCTCGCCTTCATCGGCGCAGCTGTCACCGCCGGTGCGTCGGCGCAGACCACCGTCAGCCCTCCCGGGCGACTGCTGGCATCGAACTGCTTCCAGTGTCACGGCACCAATGGCAAGGGTCCCGGTTTCGAGCGACTTGCAGGCAAGTCGGCCAACGAACTTTTCAGCGAGATGAAGGAATTCCAGTCCGGCAAGGAGGGCGACAACATCATGGCGCGCCATGTGAGCGGCTTCTCCGATGTCCAGTTGCGGGCGCTGGCCCAATGGCTTTCGACCCAACGCTGAAGGAGACCGAGATGCAAAGAAGATCGTTTTTGTGGAACTCCGCCGCGGCGGGCCTGATGACCTTGCCCCAGTTCGTGCTGGCCGACGATGACGCGAAGCACAAGAAGGAAGACCGCAAGAACGAACAGCCGCCAACCAGCGCGTCGCCCGTGGCGGCCGTCGCGCCGCCGGCCATTGCCAAGGCCCGTGTGATTGTGATCGGCGGCGGAATGGCCGGCGCCAGCGTGGCCAAGTACCTGCGCCTTTGGGGGAATGCGGTCGATGTGACGCTGGTCGAGCGCAACCCGAAGTACCTGTCCAACATCATGAGCAGTCTGGTGCTGACAGGCCAGCGAACGATGTCCAGCCTCACCTTCGGTTACGAACTGCTGCAAAGCCGCTACGGCGTGCGGGTGGTGTTCGGCGATGTGATCGAGGTGGATCCGGTCCGGGCGAGGGTGCGCCTGGCCACCGGTGCCTGGTTGGAAGCCGACCGCATCGTCATGGCGCCCGGCATCGAATTCGATGCGGTACCGGGTCTGGACGATGTCAATCTGATGCCGCATGCATGGAAAGCGGGTGCGCAAACCACGCTGCTGGCCAAGCAACTGGCCGCGATGCCCACCAACGGCGTGGCGGTTCTGACGATCCCGAAAGCCCCGTATCGCTGCCCTCCCGGTCCCTACGAACGAGCCTGCCTGATCGCTGACTGGATGAAGGCGAACAAGCCGCGGGCCAAACTGATCGTGCTGGACGGCAACCTCGACATCGTCACCGAGAAGGACAATTTCTCGCAGGCGTTCTTCGGTTTGCACGCCAGCGTCATCGACTACCGCACCAGTGTCGAGATCTCGTCCGTGGACACCCGCCAGATGATGGTCTACACGAACTACGGTGCCATCAAGGCCGACGTCGTCAACCTGATCCCCACGCAGCGCGCGGGCGGCCTGGTGGCCAGCTCCGGCCTCGCCACGGCCAATGGGGGTCGCTTCGCCCCGGTGGACGTGCTCAGCTACGCGAGCACCGTCGCACCGAAACTGCACGTCATCGGTGATTCGAGCGCCACCACGCAGCCCAAGGCCGGCCACATCGCCAACCAGGAAGCCAAGGTCTGCGCCGACGCGCTGGCCCGCATCTTCGAAGGTCAGGCTCCCGATCCGGCGCCTGTCACCAACTCGGCGTGCTACTCGACGATCACGCGTACCCAGGCGTCGTGGCTGACTGCCGTGTTCCAGTACGACCCGGTGGCCCGTGTCATGGTGCCGGTGGCTGCTTCTGCGGCTGCGTCGGTCGGATGGAAAAGCGGCAACTTCAAGCAGATGAACAAGTGGTACGACGCACTGATGGCCGACACGTTTGCTTGATATCGGGGTCGGTACCGCCAGCGCGTTGCCGATCCTGCTCTACCGCTCAGGCGGGTTTTCCGGCTGGCCTGTCGAGGCACCTGGTTTGAAGGGTTTATCGTTCAACAAGACGGAGCTTTCAAGGGGTCGCAGATGGGCTGGTTCTCGAAGAAGGAAGACGGCTTTTTTCTTGCCACCGTCGTGCCGAACGGCGAAGGCGCACGGGTCGAGAAGTTTCTCGGTGTGGTCAATGGCGAGGCGATCATCGGAGCCAACATCTTCCGTGACCTGTTCTCGTCGGTGCGCGACGTGGTCGGCGGGCGGGCCGGGGGCTACGAGCGAGCGCTCTCGGGGGCACGCGATGCTGCGCTGGACGACATGAAGTCTGCGGCGAAAGAACTCGGCGCCGACGGGATCGTCGGCATCGATTTCGACTACCAGGTGCTCGGTGAAACCAACGGGATGATGATGGTGGCAGTCAGCGGGACGGCCGTGAAGATGGCGTGAACGGACACCGGGGCGGATCGGCCGCTCTGGATTCCGCAGGCGGGCTCGATCCGCCGCGGGACCCTCATTTCAGAGTTGCCCGTTGCGCCCGCAGGGCTCAAGGCTTCGTCGCCAGCCACGCCCGGGCATCGACCTCGTCCTGCGCGATGCCGTCGCGCAGCGCGTCCAGCGAGTCGTAGCGCCGTTCGTCGTGCAACTTGTGCAGCAGGTCGACGCGGATGCAACGGCCGTAGCCGCCTTCGCTGCCGAGGGCCTCGGGCCAGTCGAAACAATGGGTCTCCAGCAGCACACGTCCGGCGCCCTCGACCGTCGGTCGCACGCCCAGGCTGGCGACTCCGGTGATCGGTTGCTCGTCGGGTGTCAGGCCATGCACCTGGACCACGAAGATGCCCATCGCGGCCGGCCGTGTGTGCGGAAATCGAAGATTGAGTGTGCGGAAGCCGAGATCGCGGCCGAGCTTCTGGCCGTGCACGACATGGCCGCTGATGCTGTAGGGACGCCCCAGCAGAGACTGGGCACGCGGCATGTCACCGGCAGCCAGCGCATCGCGCACCGCCGAACTGGACACCCGCAGGCCGCGCACCTCGTAGCTCAGCATGCGCGCCACGTCGAACCCCTGCGCCTGGCCGGCCGCGTCGAGCATCGCGTAGTCGCCGGCGCGCCGGGCACCGAAACAGAAGTCATCGCCGACCAGCACATAGCGCGCGCGCAGGCCCCGCACCAGCACCTCGTCGATGAATGCCTGCGGTGCTTGCCCAGCAAAGCGATCGTTGAAGGGCACGACGATGGCCTGGTCGACGCCGCAGCGCTCGAGCTCGCTGAGCTTGTCACGCAAGGTGGAGATGCGGGCTGGCGCGCGATCGGCCTGGCCGGTTCGCGAGGCGAAGTGATCGCGCGGATGCGGCTCGAAGGTCAGTACGCAACTCGGCAGACCGCGATGCTGAGCCTCGTTGCGCAGCAGCGCCAGCATGGCCTGGTGGCCGCGGTGCACACCGTCGAAGTTGCCGATCGTCAGGGCGCAGGCCGGTGCGACGCCGGGGTGGTGGAACCCTCTGAAAAGCAGCATGCCGCGATTATTGCGGCGGGGCTGACTTCGGCCTGTCTGTGGTTGCGCGCTCGGTTGCCGGCACGACGTCCTGGGACCCGTCCAGCCAGCGCCATTGCCCCGGCGCCAGATCGGTCGGCAGCACGAGTGCGCCGTAGCGGCTGCGGTGCAGCGCCTCGACGCGGTTGCCGACCGCCGCGATCATGCGTTTGACTTGGTGGTACTTGCCTTCGGTCAGCGTCATGCGCAGGCCGTGCAGCTCGCCCAGTCCCGGCACCTGCGGACCGTCGAATACGCCCGTGGCCTCGGCCGCTGCGGCGCGCACCGGCACCGGATCGTCGATCAGCGTCACCCCGTTCAGCAGCTGCTGCACCTGCTCCGCGGTCACCGGGTGCTTGCAACCGATCTCGTAGACCTTGGGCACATGGTGCTTGGGCGAGGTCCAGCGGTGGATCAGCGCGCCGTCGTCGGTCATCAGCAGCAGGCCGGTGGTGTCTTCGTCCAGTCGGCCGACCGCCTGCACGTCGCGGCGGCGCAGCGGTGGGGGCAGCAGGCTGTAGACGCTCGGATGGTGCTTGGGCTTCTGCGAGCACTCGTGGCCCGCCGGCTTGTTCAGCACGATCAGCGCCTTCTCGCGAAACGGCCACGATTCGCCGCGCACCATGAACTGCAGGTCGGCGGGGTCGAAGTCCTCGAACGGGTCGTCGCGCACCGTGCCGGTCACCGAAACAAGACCGGAGACGATCAGTCCCTCGCATTCGCGGCGCGAGCCGAAGCCCTGCGAGTACAGCACCTGCGACAGCTTCAAGGCTTCTTGTCCAGCGTCATGAGGTCGTTCTCGCGTTTCATCTGGAAGCGGGTCAGGAAGCTGTTGCCCAGCAGGATGTGTGGCATCGGCATGGGCAGCACCGCTGCCTCGACGTTGTAGACCTGCACATCGCCGATGCGCACGCTGTTCAGCGAGGCCCGGTACCCGATCACCTGGCCGTTGGCCGTGCTGCCGGTCATGCGTGGGCCGTCCTTGTATTTGAGGCCGATGCGATCGGCATCGGCGGCGCTCATCGCGACGGTGGTGGCGCCGGTGTCGACCATGAACTGCACCGGCTTGCCGTTGATGCTGCCCCCGGTGATGAAATGCCCGCCCAGACCGGCGGTTAGCACGATCTGCTCGCCGCCGCCTTCGCTGTTGGCGCCACCCAGGCTGACCGGCGAGCCGCCCAGCGACAGCGTCTGCCGCTTGCCGCCGACCTCGATCATCGCAGTGCTCGGGTTCACGCTGACGAGCTTCACGTTGCCCTGCGCCGTGCCGGCAGCCAGCGTGCGCGGCGTGCCATCGATCACCAGCAACGCCTTGTCGCCCATGTGACCACTGAACGAGACACTTTGCGCGCTGACCGGGCCGCAGACGAAGGCGCAGACCCCGGCCAGGGCCAGCACCGCAGCGATCCGCGAGACCCGCACCCGCTGCGTGGGAGCCGTCACCTGCTCAATCCCGAAAATTGTCGAACGACAGCGGCGAGTCGGGCAGTTCTTTGCGGATCAGCGCCATCGCGGCCTGCAGGTCGTCGCGCTTGGTGCCGGTCACGCGCACCGTGTCGCCCTGGATGGCGGCCTGCACCTTCAGCTTGCTTTGCTTGACGACCGTCTGCAGCTTTTTCGCGGTCTCGCTGTCGATGCCGTTCTTGATGACGATCAGCTGCTTGACCTTGTCGCCGCCGATCTTCTCGATCTTGGCGCTGCGGTCGAGGTAGCGCGCGTCGACGCTGCGCTTGGCCAGCTTGGCCAGCACGATGTCCATCACCTGGCCGATCTGGAAATCGCTGTCGGCCCAGACCGTCAGTTCCTTGTCCTTGAGTTCGACCTTGGACGACGAACCCTTGAAATCGAATCGGGTGCCGATTTCCTTCGAGGCCTGGTCGACGGCGTTGCGCACCTCGACGAGGTTGGGTTCGAGCACGGTGTCAAAGCTGGGCATGGTGGTCGCGCTTTCGGTTCAACAGGTCTTCGATGGACGAAAATTCTGCCATGCACATCGAGTCGGGCGTCAGCCTCCGCACCTACAACAGTTTCGGTTTACCGGCCGTAGCGCACACCTTGGTGCGCATTGCGGGTGACGCCGATGTGCGGCGCGTGGTCGATCATCCCACGCTGGGCCGGGCTCCCAAGTTCATCCTGGGCGGCGGCAGCAACATCATCCTGACGCGCGACATGCCGCAGGTGGTGCTCAAAGTCGAGGTGACCGGCCGCCGACTGGTCGAAGAACGCGCCGACGCCTGGATCGTCGAGGCCGGTGCCGGCGAGCCCTGGCACGACGTGGTGATGTGGTCCCTGGCGCAGGGGTACCCGGGGCTGGAAAACCTGGCGCTGATCCCCGGCACCGTGGGTGCGTCGCCGGTGCAGAACATCGGTGCCTACGGCGTCGAGTTGCAGGATCGCTTCGAGGCGCTCGATGCGGTCGACCTGCGCACCGGGCTGACAGTCACCTTGAACACGCAGCAGTGCACCTTCGGCTACCGCGACAGCGTGTTCAAGCATTCGCTGGCCGGGCGTGCGGTCATCACGAGGGTGCGTTTTCGGTTGCCAAGGCCGTGGAAGCCGGTGCTCGGCTACCTCGAACTGGAGCGCAAGGTGGCCGAAACGGGGATCGCCCAGCCCAGCGCACAACAGATCGCCGACTGGGTCATCGCGATCCGCCGCGCCAAGCTGCCCGACCCGGCACTGATCGGCAATGCCGGGAGCTTCTTCAAGAACCCGGTGGTCACGCCGGAACAGTGCCGCGACATCATCGGCCGCGACCCGGAAGTCGTCCATTACCCGATGCCCGACGGCAGCGTGAAACTGGCGGCCGGCTGGATGATCGACGCCTGCGGATGGAAGGGCAAGACGGTCGGCCAGGCCGGCGTCTACGAGAAGCAGGCGCTGGTGCTGGTCAATCGCGGCGAGGCCATCGGCTCCGAGGTGATGACGCTGGCCCGCGCGATCCAGGAAAGCGTCTACGGCCGTTTCGGCATCCGCCTGGAGACCGAGCCGGTGGTGGTGTGAACGTGGGGCGGCCAGCTCGATGAATGGGTGGTCGAACGGCGTTCTGGTCCGCGTCGCGCTGATCGGCGTCGCTGCGGTCGCATGGTGGCGCGACCTGTCGCACGGCCGTGGCTTGCGGCTGGCGGTGATCACGACGCTGCTGTGCATCCTTGCGGCGCTGTTGTGGCGCCGCTGGGAACGGCGCTCGGCCGAACGGGCGGTCCGCACGTTGCCGATTCCCTCCTTCCTGCGCGAGCGGCTGCGCCTCGTCTACCCGCATCTCGACGACGCGGCCACGCGGCAGGTCGAACGCGGCCTGCGCCAGTTCTTCGGTGCCAACGCCCGCGCCCGCGGAGACTTCGTCGCGATGCCGTCGAAGGTGGTCGATGCGCTGTGGCATGAATTCATCCTGCACACCCGCAGCTACGAGGCCTTCTGCCAGCGCGCCTTCGGGCGGACGCTGCACCACACGCCCGCCGAAGCGATGGGCCCGGCGCCTGCGGCCACCCGTGGTTCGGCGCGGGACGCCAAGGCCGGCCGATCGGTGACGCCGACCCAACGCCTCGCCGGCCTGCGGCGCGCCTGGAACTGGAGCTGCCACGAGGAAGGCATCGACCCGCGCCGGCCGAACACGCTGCCCTTGCTGTTCGCTTTGGACACGCTGCTCGCCATCCCCGATGGTTACCGCTATGTGCCCGACTGCCGCCTGCTCGGCGAAGACCGCGGCTCCACGCATTGCGGCAGCGATCTCGGCGGCGGATCGTCGGGCGACTCCAGCGGCTCGGATGGCGGCAGCAATGACGGTGGTGACGGCGGAGGCGGTGATGGAGGCGGCGGCTGTGGCGGCGGGGGAGACTGAGCCCGCAGTCAGCCCGATGGCAGGGGTGATTCGCTGTCAGCCGCCGTCGGCATCCGACGGCTGGACGGGCTTCGTCCGCTCGGTCAGCCAGGCCAGCGCATCGCCCGACACCAGCGGCGCCAGCCGCTCGAACACCGTCTCGTGATAGCGGTTCAGCCACGCAATCTCGCCGGCATCGAGCAGGGACCGATCGAGGCAGCGCGTGTCGATCGGGCACAGCGTCAGCGTCTCGAATTCGAGGAACTCGCCGAAGGCCGAACCCTCGGGCGTCTCGGCCGGCACGTTCATCACCAGGTTTTCGATGCGGATTCCCCACTGGCCGGGCCGGTACAGGCCGGGCTCGATGCTGGTGACCATGCCGGGCTCCATGGCCATCGTGGCCTCGGGGATCGTCTTCGAGATGCTTTGCGGGCCCTCGTGCACGTTGAGGAAATAGCCGACGCCGTGGCCGGTGCCGTGGCCGTAGTCGAGGCCGTGCTGCCACAGCGGCGCACGCGCGATCGCGTCGAGCATCGGTGACAGCGTGCCGCGCGGAAAGCGCGTTCGGCTGAGTGCCAGCGTGCCCTTGAGCACCAGCGTGTAGTCGCGCTTCTGTTCGGCGCTCGGCGTGCCGATCGGCCAGACGCGGGTGATGTCGGTGGTGCCGCCGAGGTACTGGCCACCCGAGTCGATCAGCAGCAGTCCGTTGCCCTCGATCACCGCATGCGACTCGGGCATGGCGCGGTAGTGCGGCATCGCGCCGTTGGCGTTGAAACCGGCGATGGTCGGAAAGCTCAGGCCGATGAAGCCCGGGCGGTCGTTGCGGGCCGCGCTCAGGCGCTCGTCGACGGTCAGCTCGGTCAGGCGACCGGCGTTCTTCGGATCGGCCAGCGCCTGCTCGAACCAGGCGTAGAAGCCGCACATCGCCGCGCCGTCCTGCGCCATCGCTTCACGGATGTAAGCGGCTTCGGTCGCATTCTTGCGACTCTTGAGCAGCGTGCTGGGGTTGATCGCCTCGATCACGCGGACGGCATCGGGGCCGCTGTCCCGCACCCGCTGGCGCAGGCCGAGCGTCACGCGTCGCGGGTCGATCAGCAGGCTGGCACCGGCAGGCAATGCCGCCAGCGCCAGACCGGCGCGGTCGTACGACTCGACGTGCACGCCATCGGCCATCAGCACGCGCTGCAACACCGCCGAAATCTTGCCGTCGGCTGCGTACAGCACGGCCTGCCGTGCATCGATCAGCGCATGCGCCAGGAACACCGGGTTGTAGAGCACGTCCGAGCCACGCAGGTTGAACAGCCAGGCGATGTCGTCGACCGTCGAGATGAAATGGTGCGACGCACCCGCGCGCGCCATCGCCTCGCGTACTTGCGCCAGCCGTTCGGCCCGTGTCTCGGTGGCCTGCGGCGCAACGTGCTCGTAGACCGGCGCATCGGGCAGGCCGGGTCGATCCGGCCAGACGGCTGCCAGCACGTCGAAATCGGTGCGCAATGCGATGCCTGCGGTCTTCAGCGTGCGTTGCAGCAGGTGCGCGGTGGCGAGGCCGAGCACGTCGCCATCGACGCCGACCGTTTGTCCTGCGGGCACGTGCGTCGCCAGCCAGTCGATCGGGTGCGTCGCGGCGCCGGTCGGAATCTTGAACAGATCGATGCCGCTGCCCGCGAGCTCGGCCTCGGCCTGCACCCAGTAGCGGCTGTCGGCGAACAGCACCGCAGTCTCGCTCGTGACGACCAGCGTGCCCATCGATCCGGTGAAGCCCGACAGCCACTGCCGACCCTGCCAGCGTTTGGGAAGGTACTCGGACAGGTGCGGATCGGACGACGGCACGAGCACGGCGGCGAGCTGCTGCTGAAGCATCGCATCGCGCACGCGGGCGATGCGCAGGTGGATGAGGGAGGTGCGTGTGTCCATGCCTGGAGTTTAGATTTGAGGGGGCGTTGCCGAGGCTGCCGGCACCGGAACCCGTGCGGGACGGGATGGTGGCCGCAACGACAGTGAGCCGGCCGCCCGCGCGGTCATCGTTCCAAGTCTGAGCTTCCCGTCGATGCGCGCTTCATGAGATGTGCAACGGGACCACCGGCATGTCAGCTCGACCGAGGCTCATACAGATGCCGTTGAAACCCCACGAACAGCTTTCGCACCTGCTCCGGCTGGCCCAGCTCGGCGAACGCATCCGCGATCGCGTTGTTGTACTTGAGCTTGAGCAGCGGTGACAGTTTCTCGGCGTCCAGTTCATCGACACCCTGCTTGACGTACTGCGCCAGCACGAAGTCGACGAACGCCTGCTGCTTGTCGGTGAACTCGGCGGCCGTGGCTGACTTGGCTGCCACAGCGCGCTCGGCCCGCGTCACCGGCTCGGCTGCGAAGGCGACGTAGGCCAGCACGTCGAACAGGTCGCTGTTCTCGGCCTCGATGATCTTCTGCATCTCGGCCAGCGGCTCGCGGCCGAAGCCCTTGTCGGCCAGGCCGACGAGCAGCGCCTTGCGGGTGTCCGGCGCGCCCCAGATGCGACGCAGTTCATCCTCGTCCTTGAAGAACTCGGGCAGCGCGCCGTACAGCACTTCCAGGAACTGCGCTGCCGACATCGGGCGCCCGTCCGCGCTCCAAAACGTCGTGGCGGTCATGCTCTGGATGTTGCGTGCTTTGCCGTCGGCCAGCTTGACCTTGATCCTGGCGGCTCGCATCTCGGGCGGCGGCTCGGGTGGCGGTTCCTTCGTGTGGATCTCGGTGGCGCCCGACCCGGTAATCACTGTCTTAGCCTCGGGCTCGAGCGGCTCGCCGTCCCACTCCCGGTCGCTGAAATGGTGGTGCGCCTTCACGAAGTCGTAGATCGTGAAGTAGTCCTTGCCGTCGTACAGCCGGGTGCCGCGGCCGATGATCTGTTTGAACTCGATCATCGAATTGACGGGCCGCATCAACACGATGTTCCGAACGTTGCGGGCGTCCACGCCGGTGCTGAGCTTCTGCGACGTGGTCAGCACCGTCGGGATCGTCTTCTCGTTGTCCTGGAAGTCGCGCAGGTGCTGATCGCCGATGGCGCCGTCGTCCGCCGTCACGCGGGCGCAGTAGTTCGGGTTGGTGCTCGTCTTGAGCTGGTTGATCAGGTCGCGCACCGCCAGCGCATGGACCTGGGTGGCGCAGAAGACGATCGTCTTTTCACGCTGGTCGATCATCTGCATCAGCAGCTTGACCCTATATTCTTCGCGTTCCTTGATCTCGATGACGCGGTTGAAGTCCTTCTCTTCGTATCGTTTGCCGGTCGTGATCTCGCCTTCGACCACCTGGTCGTCGGGCGTGTAGACGTACGCGTCTAGCGTGGTGGCGATCTGCTTGACCTTGAACGGCGTCAGGAAGCCGTCGTTGATGCCTTCCTTCAACGAGTACACGAACACCGGCTCACCGAAGTAGGCGTAGGTGTCGCCGTTGAGGGTGCGCTTGGGCGTGGCGGTCAGGCCGAGCTGCACCGCCGGCGCGAAGTAGTCGAGGATCGCCCGCCAGTTGCTCTCGTCGCTGGCGCCGCCGCGGTGGCATTCGTCGATGACGATGAAGTCGAAGAAGTCGGCCGGGTAGTCGCCGAAGTACGGTGCGCCCCCGGGCCCGCTCATGAAGGTCTGGAAGTTCGTGAAGTAGATGCTGCCGTTCTTCGGCACGCGGCCCTGCTTGCGGATGTCGGCCGGGTCGATGCGCACCAGTGCATCGTCGGGGAAGGCCGAGAAGGCGTTGTACGCCTGGTCGGCCAGGATGTTGCGGTCGGCCAGGAACAGGATGCGCGGCCGGCGCGTGGGTTCGGCGCCGCTCTTCCAGTCCGCCACGTTCCAGCGGCTCTGGAACAGTTTCCACGCGAGCTGGAAGGCGATGAAGGTCTTGCCGGTGCCGGTGGCCAGCGTCAGCAGGATGCGGTCGCGACCGGCGGCGATGGCTTCCAGCACGCGGGTGATCGCGATGTCCTGGTAGTAGCGGCCCTGCCAGGTGCCGCCTTTGTCCTCGAACGGGATGGCGGCGAAGCGGTCGCGCCAAACCGCGCTGGTTGCATCCGATTCGGCGAAGGTCAGCGCCCACAGTTCGTCCGGGCTCGGGTAGCTGGCCACATCGCCTTCGGCACCCGTGGTCATGTCGATGCCGTAGATCGCCTGACCGTTGGTGGCGTAGGTGAAGCGCACGGCCAGCTTCGTGGCGTAGCTCTTGGCCTGGCCGACGCCTTCGGTGAGCGGCTTGGCCCACGCCTTGGCTTCGATCACCGCGAGCTTGGTGTTGCGGTACACGAGCACGTAGTCGGCGATCTCGGCCTGGGCGCGTCGTGACTGTCCGCCGCTGCCCTGCAACCGGCCCAGCGTGATGCCGTGCTCGCGCAGCACGCGGCTGCCCTCGACCACGCCCCAGCCGACGGCTTTCAGCGCGGGGTCGATGTGCTCGGCGCGGGTTTCGGCTTCGTTCACGGCGCGGCTCCGCCGCTCAGGCCTTGCTTCATCAGCACGGGGTGCTGGTCGGCGAACCAGCTCGCCACGTCGGCCTGAAACGGCGTCACCAGCGCAATCGCTTCCTCGACTTCTGCGGCGGTCGAGAACTGGCCCGCACGGTACTTGCGGTTGCGCCAATCGCGCAGCGCGTCCAGTTCGTCGAAGCGGCTCTGGCCCAGGCCCATGGCTTGTGCGGCGCCCTCGAACACCGCCGCGTGGTGGCCCTTGTCGCTGGTGGCGCGCCAGCCCTGGGCACACGCCACCGCCAGGCAGGCCAGCAGCACCGCATCCCAGGCCGCATCCATGCGCGTGCCGGCCGACACCACGGTTTGCCGCGCATCGTTCAGCTTGACCTGTGCCGCCTGCAGCCACGCCACCACGTCGCGGGCGTTGGCGGCCAGCGGCTTCAACGGCGCATCGGGCTCACAGGCCAGTTGCTTGAAGGAGAGCAGCATCGAGATCTCCGATCAATGGAACCCGTGGCCCTTGCACGACGCCCAGTGCAAAGCTCTCGCCGCCACGGAGCTGGTTCTTGAATGAATCGATGGTACTGGCCGTGGCATGAACGGCCCGGCCGAGCTTGCGGCCCACGGGCTTCAAGGCGGCGTTGAGCTTGAGCTCCGACGCCCGGCCCAGCACCAGCAGATCCAGGTCGCTCGCGGCCCCTGCCGCGCCACGCGCGACCGAGCCGAAGATCAGGGCCACGTCCACACCCGCCAGCCCCGACAAGGCCTCGCGCAGCGTGCGCACCAGCGCGCTGTCCTGCTGCATCAGCGTCACCAGCGGGGCCAGGGCCGGGTCGGTGCTGGCGTAGTAGCGCGGCAGCCCGTCCTGCTGCCGCCGGGTGACGAGGCCGGCAGCCGTCCAGCGCTTGAGCAGCCGCGCGACGCTGCCCGGGTCCAGCCCCGCTTCGGCCGCCAGCTCGCGCTGACCGAAGCCGCGCCCGGGTTCGGCGAACAAGGCCCGCAGTGCACGCAGGCGGCCGAGGTTGCCAAACACTTCGACCAGGGTGGATTCGTTCATTCGGAAGGCGGTGACGTTTTGCCTACGTCGTAGATAATTTGACTACAGTGTAGATTGATTGGCTACGATGTAGGCAATTTGTCATCGAGCGGCGGACAGGCCACCGACAAACCGGATGCGGGGTTCAGAGCGCGCCACTGAAGGCTCGGTGGAGCAGGGACTGCTTCAGTTCGTCGACAGCGGCCAGCTTGGTGTTGCGGTAGACGAGCATGTTGACGATCACTGAAAACTGACCCACCTACGGGGAGCGCGATCGCGCAAAACTGACCCACGCAAACACACTGACCTGCTTGATGGACGAGCAGGGAGACGCAGGAGTGATCAGCGTGGGCATGTTGGCCAAGATCAGGC
>JAURWR010000052.1 GCA_030654805.1 Burkholderiaceae bacterium | reverse complement strand
GCCGTTGGTCGACAGGCACAGCTTGATGTCGGGCGCCTGCTCCTGCAGCATGCGGAAGGTGTCGAAGGTCTTCTTCGGGCTGGCCAGCGAGTCGCCCGGCCCGGCGATGCCCAGCACCGTCATCTGCGGGATCTCGCTGGCCACCGCTACGACCTTCTTCACCGCCTGCTCGGGTGTCAGCTTCTGGCTGACGACGCCGGGGCGGCTCTCGTTGCTGCAGTCGTATTTGCGGTTGCAGTAGTTGCACTGGATGTTGCAGGCCGGCGCCACGGCCACGTGCATGCGGGCATAGTGGTGGTGGGCTTCTTCGGAGTAGCAGGGATGGTTCTTCACCTTCTCCCAGATCTCGGCGGGCATGTCGTCGGGGCCGGCCGAGGTGCCGCAGCTGGCCTTGCCCTCGCCGCCAGTGGTGCCGCAGCCTGCGGCCGCAGTGGTCTCGGGGATCTCACTGATCACAGGCCGGCCCTTGCGCAGGTTGGCGATTGCTACGAACGCGGTGTTGTCCATCGGAGGCCTCTGTGCGTTGGGGTTGTGAACCCCATTGCGAGAGGCGTGCCAGCCAGGAAACCCTTATGAATCAATGACCTAGGCAGCGTGCGGCAAGTTGTGGCGGTGTGACCTTCATGACAAAACCAACACGCAACGTTCGCCCACTGCGTTTGGCCGTGAACCTTGGTGCAGCGCTCGCTGCTCATCGAGTGGCACGCCTATGAGCAAGCGCCAAGCAAGAACGTGGTGTCCGAACGCCCGGAAGACACAGCGATATCGGCGGCGAGATCTATGACGACGGTGAACCGATGTGCGGCGGCTGCATGGCCCGGCATGCTCGAAACCGAGGCGGCGTCGGCGGGCTTGTCCGCGCTGCACCGGGTGGCGTTGTTGCGCGTCGCATCGAGCCTCCGGGCGATGTCGGCCAGGGACCTTGGAGGCGTCGTAAGTCGAGTTCGACTTGAACAAGGCGAACCCGACACGCAGGAGCTTCCGTCCAACGATGACGAGTGCCGCTGTGGGTGGAAGTCCCTTGGCACGTTGGCGCACGCAGGAAGCGGTCATTCGCAGAGGTGCCGCATCCAACGAGCGCCGCCAAGATCGCTGGCGGCGCGACCGAGCCTACCGCAACAGCAGGGTCGGTCGATCTGGCCGTAGTCATCCAACGGCTCTGAGCCAGCCGACCTTGCGCTGCCAAATGCCGGTCTGTCGCTCGCCACGGCAGTCTGTCGCAGGGCTCTTGAACAACGTGGGCGTCGCGCTAATCTACGTTTCTGGATGGTCAGTTTGAAGGGAGATTCATCATGAGTCTGAGCGAAGAATTGGGGCGGCTGGGCGCGCTGCACGAGCGCGGCGTGCTCTCGGACGAGGAATTCGCACGCGCCAAGGCGCGTGTTGTCGGTGGTGCTCCAGACGTCACCGCACCAGCCCTGCTGGCGATCAATGCGTTGCGCCGCAGCCGAGACGACCGCTGGCTGGGTGGCGTGTGTGGCGGCATCGCACGCGTCACCGGTGTCGCGAGCTGGATCTGGCGCCTGCTGTTCGCATTGCTGGCGTTGTGCGCCGGAACAGGTGTGCTGGTCTACCTGCTGATGTGGATCCTGATTCCGGCAGATCCGCTGATCCCTGGGCACACGCAGGGCAATCCACAGGCCGGGTAAGCCGCCTTCTCGGTGGCGGTGTCCGTGGCCGTTGTGTAGTCCCGCCGTGATCCGCATTTCGAAAGGGTGGCAGGCCGCGACCCATCCACACGCCACATCGTCGAGCCGTCGCGTCCGACGCGACGCCGTCTGAGTTGATCGGCAGCGCGGCCGAAGGGGCCAGTCCGTCGGCTGTTGCTTGGTGACCTGCCACGCCGGTCGCTGGATCAATGGCCACGACATGGTCCTCGAAGCGTGAAGCGGCGCCGGTCAGTACCTTCCGGATGTTCTTTGCCGACCAGCCAACCCTGGCGCGGCCACCGTCGATGGCCGTCCTGAAGCCGGCTCGGTCACGGAGTCTGTCGCTCGAGAAGGAGACATTGAGCTTCCTGTCGCTGCCCATTGCGCAGCCGTGGCCGATGTGAGCTTCAGCTACGGCGACCTCGCGCAATAGCCAAAGGGTCGCAACCCCGTCCAGCATCGCTTGGGAAGTTCGACTCCGCGCGAATGCGTGAACGCGACAGACTTGGTGACGTCGACAACGCGTTCAACAGCGGGGTTGTTCGGCGCGTCAGCACGCCCATCGTTCTCGACGGTCTCGTATCGAAGGCCAATCACCGGTGCAGCTGAGCGGAAAGCAACTGCGCAGGCTGACGCCTGTCGTCGGCATCGGTCACCAGCAACAGGTCGATCGTCTCGCCTGCGGCCGATGCGGCGATGCCTTCCACCTTGCAGGGCCGCGAGAGGCGCTCCAGCAATCGGATCGTGCCGCCCGCATCGATGAGTCCGATCGCCGATCCGACGCAGCGTCCATCGTTGTAGGTGTCCGAGCTGTCCTCGGCGGCGGCGCTGAACAGCCAATCGCCACCCGGCAGCGGCGCACCATCGGTGAACGACAAGAAGATCCCGTCGATGGCTCCGAGCGCGAAGCGTGTGATGGCAGCAGGTTGCGGCGCCGGGCCAGCCTCGGCGAGCCAGCATTGCAGACCGTGCCAGCTCAAGTCGATGCGTGCATTGATGGCCGAGCCACTGTTGCCGCGCTGGAGCAAGGAGAACGCGTCGCCTTGGACAAACGCACCCTCGATGTTGAGATCAGGAATGAGTTCGTGCAGCGGGGCCAGCAGGGGCGCAAGGTCAACGGTGCGCGCTGACCCCTGGATCTGGGCAGCAGCGTCGAGTGCCAACAGGGCACCACGCTGCCGGGAAGGCCGCGACCCCGATCCCATGGCCATCAAGGCACCGTGCGGGTAGCCGGCGAACGCTGGCAGCACGAGCAAGGCTTCGCAGTCCGGCTTGGCCGCCTTGCGCGCCTTGTGGCGCAGCGGCAGTTTCCCGTCAAAGAGGGGCACCAGCCGACCCGGTTCGCGCTGGGACAGCTCGAACATCGCCAGGTGGAGTTCGTCGTCGGCCACCACCAACAAGCGGTTGCCCAGTTTCACGAGACCGCTGGCGGCGCTCAGGTGAGCCGGCCCCGCGCTGCCTGCGGCGTCGTCAACAAGCAGTTCTCTGACCATTCGAGTTTCCAGCATGAGGAGTGTTGGCAGCGCCCGTCGGCAACAGGCCCGATTCTCCATGCCGCACTCCTCGGCCATGCCTGCCCGGCCCGGCGGAGCCGGCGGGGGTCGAGCCGCAGGCATCCCCATGCGCAGGCGCGCCGGTTCACATCGACAGTCACGACATGTCGCGGCAAAGTTGTTCAAGGGCCTGGCGGTCGGTGGCCGCGCAGCGCGTGGCGTTCGCAGGCTGAACCCGTTGACCTCGGGGCACGCAGTCCAATTGAAATCGCCCGCCCTGGACATCGTGCCCTGTGGCCTCTGCGCCTTCAGGCCGGCGCAAGGGCCGAACGCGATGCGGTGAGTGCTCGCGGCGGCCCGCACTGGCCTGCTGCCGGTCCCGTTGACATCGAGCCCCATTCGGCGTCGGCACCGATGCCGACGTACCACCGGTTGACAGCAGTCGCTCAGACCAGCCCGGCACGATGCGGTCGTTCGTCCCCAACGATCCCGGCCCATTCCGGTCCTTGCCGGGTGGCGCCGAAAGCGGTCGATGAACTGCAAGGCGGCTGTCAACGAAGAAGCGCGACGTCTCGGCGGGTGGCACGCCGTCGGGGTGCTTCCACGCGCCGTGCCTCGATATCGGCGCAGGTACCCAGCACATGCAGCGACTGCATCCCTGGCGCAGCCGCTCTTAGGCCCGCGTTGGCAGCAGAAAGCGCGACAGCGTGGGGATCAGCACCACCGCGCCCACCATGTTCCACACGAACATGAAGGCCAGCAGCATGCCCATGTCGGCCTGGAACTTGATGGGCGACAGTGCCCAGGGTCTGCTGGTACCGGGCATCGTCGATGTCACCGGACTTGTTCTCCACCACGATGCGCAGCGCGTTGCCCAGGCCACGCAGCTCGGCGCGGTTCTCCAGGTAGGCCTGGATGTAGGGGTGGCTGCGCGGAATCATCTTCTCGAAGCTGGCCGACAGCGACAGCCTGGTCGCCGCCAGCACCGCCAGCAGCACCGTGACCAGTGCGCAGATCAGCATCACCGCGCGGCGGTGGTTGAAGACCGCGCGTTCGAGCAGCGAACCACTCTGCGTGTCGAAGTCGTCCAGCGTGTCCGGCAACGCCGGCAGAGAGTCTAGAGGGGCCGATGCGGCGTGCATGATGGGGGCGCTTTCAGGACAGGGGCAGGA
>JAURWR010000048.1 GCA_030654805.1 Burkholderiaceae bacterium | reverse complement strand
GTCCTTGGAATAGAAGCCGGCAAACAGCGGCGTGCCGATCAGGGCCAGCGAGCCGAGCAGCGCGGTGATCCAGGTAATCGGCATGTACTTGCGCAGCCCGCCCATCCAGCGGATGTCCTGGTTGTGATGCACGCCCATGATGACGGAGCCCGCCGCCAGAAACAGCAAGGCCTTGAAGAAGGCGTGCGTCATCAAGTGAAAGACCGCCACCGAATAGGCCGAGGCGCCCAGCGCGACCGTCATGTAGCCGAGCTGCGACAGCGTGGAATAGGCCACCACGCGCTTGATGTCGTTCTGGATGATGCCGAGAAAACCCATGAACAGCGCGGTGATGGCGCCGATCACCATGATGAAGCTCAGCGCGGTGTCGCTCAGTTCGAACAGCGGCGACATGCGCGCCACCATGAAGATGCCCGCAGTCACCATCGTCGCCGCGTGGATCAGCGCCGAGATCGGGGTCGGGCCTTCCATCGAGTCAGGCAGCCACACGTGCAGCGGGAACTGTGCGCTCTTGCCCATGGCACCGATGAACAGGCAGATGCAGATCACGGTGATCAGCATCCAGTCGGTTCCCGGCAGGTTCAGCTTGGCGAGTGTGTCGGCCTTGGCAAACGCTTCGGTGTAGTTCAGCGTTCCAGCGTAGGCGACGATCAGGCCGATTCCCAGGATGAAACCGAAGTCGCCGACGCGGTTCACGAGGAACGCCTTCATGTTGGCCGCAATCGCCGTTGGCTTGGTGTAGTAGAAGCCGATCAGCAGATACGACACCAGTCCCACCGCCTCCCAGCCGAAGAAGAGCTGCAGCATGTTGTTGCTCATCACGAGCATCAACATCGAAAAGGTGAACAGCGAGATGTAGCTGAAGAAGCGCTGGTAGCCATCCTCCTCGGCCATGTAGCCGATCGTGTAGATGTGCACCATCAGTGACACGAATGTCACCACGCACATCATCATCGCGGTCAGGCCATCGATCAGGAAACCCACCTCCATCTTCAGTGCGCCGAGCTGCATCCACTCATAGACCGTCGCGTTGTAGTGGGCGCCATCAAGCACGACCGACTTCAGCGTGATCGCCGACAGAATGAACGAGATCAGCACACCGAGGATGGTGACCGTGTGCGCGCCCTGGCGCCCGATCACCCGGCCGAACAGCCCGGCGGCAATGGCACCGATCAGCGGTGCGAGAGGCACCGCCAACAGCAGGTTCTGGGAAAGTTGTGCGGACATGGTGGTTCGGGCTGCGTGGGGTCGGTCAGCCCTTGAGGCTGTCGAGTTCGTCGACGTTGATCGTGGCGCGGTTGCGGAACAACACCACCAGAATCGCGAGGCCGATAGCGGACTCGGCCGCCGCCACGGTGAGGATGAAGAAGACAAACACCTGGCCCGCCATGTCGCCGAGGTAGTGTGAGAAGGCGATGAAGTTCATGTTGACCGCCAGCAGCATCAACTCGATCGCCATCAGCAGCACGATGAGGTTCTTGCGGTTCAGGAAGATACCGATGACGGACAGCGCAAACAGGATCGCGCCGACCGAAAGGAAGTGACCGAGCGTGATCGGGCCGTTGAGCAAAGCGTTCATGACGGCTCTCCTGCTGCCGACGATGCGTCACCACGTTCGACCGTGGGCTGCATCTTCACCAAGCGCACACGACCGGCCTTCTTAGCTCGAACCTGGTCGGACGCGTTGGTGTGCTTGGTGTCCTTGCGCTGGCGCAGCGTCAGCGCGATCGCTGCAATGATGGCCACGAGCAGCAAGACCGCCGCGATCTGCAACGGATACAGGTATTCGGTGTAGATCTCGATGCCGAGCATCTTGGTGTTGCCGAGCTTCAGATCGGCGGCATCAGGCATCGGCGCGCTCGGCAGGTTGAACCCCGGGATCAGCACCGCCGCCATTTCTAGCGCGATGATCAGTCCGACCACACCAGCGACCGGCGCGTGCTTCCAGAAACCCTCACGCAGCGTGTCCGTATTGATGTCGAGCATCATCACAACAAACAGGAACAAGACCATCACCGCACCGACATACACGAGGATCAGTGCAATCGACAGGAATTCGGCGCGCAGCAGCATCCAAACGCAGGACGCCGAGAAGAACGCCAGGACGAGATAGAGCGCTGCATACACAGGGCTTCGCGCCGTGATCACACGGAACGATGCGAACAGCAGCACCGCAGAGAAGATATAGAAGAGCACAGGTGTCGTGATCATGGGGTCTTGGGACTCGTCGTCGATGGGTCGAAATGTCGGCCCATCAGGCGAGCGGCACTCGTAGGAGAGATCGCCTCACTGGCGCGGACTCAGCGATATCGAGCGTCGGCCTCCTTGTTGGCTGCAATTTCGGGTTCGTAGCGATCGCCGACCGCCAGCAACATGTCCTTGGTGAAATACAGGTCGCCGCGCTTTTCACCGTGATATTCGAAGATGTGTGTTTCGACTATCGAGTCCACCGGGCAGCTCTCTTCGCAGAAGCCGCAGAAGATGCACTTGGTCAGGTCGATGTCGTAGCGCGTGGTGCGGCGTGAACCGTCGTCGCGCACTTCGGACTCGATCGTGATGGCCATCGCCGGGCACACCGCCTCGCACAACTTGCAGGCAATGCAGCGTTCTTCACCATTCTCGTAGCGGCGCAGCGCATGCAGGCCGCGGAAGCGCGGGCTCAACGGCGTCTTCTCTTCCGGAAACTGCACGGTGATCGTGCGCTGGAAGAAATGACGCCCGGTCAGCTTGAAGCCCTTCAGCAGTTCCAGCAGCAGGAAGCTGGAAACGAAGTCCTTGATGGGTGTTGCAACGGCCATGTCAGTCCCCTATTTCCAGATGTTCCATGGGGATTGGATCCACAGACCCACGACGACCAGCCAGACCAGCGTGATCGGAATGAATATCTTCCAGCCCAGACGCATGATCTGGTCGTAACGGTAGCGCGGGAAACTGGCGCGCACCCACAGGAACAACGTGCACACCGCAAAGGTCTTGCCGAACAGCCAGAACCAGTTCCAGAACCACATCGTCTGGACGATCCAGTCCGGGGTAGTCATGCCCAGCGCCGAGAACGACACCGGGGCCATCCAGCCTCCCAGGAACATCACGCACGCGAGTGTCGACACCAGGATGATGTTGGCGTACTCGGCCAGGAAGAACATGGCGAATGACATGCCCGAGTACTCGACCATGTGGCCGGCGACGATTTCCGACTCGCCTTCGACCACGTCGAACGGGTGGCGGTTGGTTTCGGCAATACCAGCGATCACGTAAACGACGAAGATAGGGAACAGCGGCAGCCAGTTCCAGCTCAAGAACGTCACCCCACGGTCGGCGAACATGCCTCGGCCTTGAGACAGCACGATATCCGTCATGTTCAGGCTGGCAGACACCATCAGCACGACGACCAGAGCGAAGCCCATCGCGATCTCGTAGCTGACCATTTGAGCCGACGCGCGCAGTGCGCCGAGAAACGCGTACTTCGAATTGGATGCCCAGCCGGCGATGATCACACCGTAGACCTCCATCGAGGTAATCGCCATCAGGAACAGCAGACCCGCATTGATGTTGGCGAGTGCCGCCTCGGGTCCGAACGGCACCACCGCCCATGCAGCCAGCGCCGGCATGATCGTCATGACCGGCCCGAGGAAGAACAGTCCCTTGTTGGCCGCAGCCGGGACGATGATCTCCTTGAACATCAGCTTCACAGCGTCGGCGATCGGCTGCAGCAGGCCCAGCGGTCCGACGCGGTTAGGACCCGGTCGAACCTGCGTGAACGCGATCGCCTTGCGCTCCCACAAGGTGAGGTAGGCCACGCAGATCATCAGTGGAAGCACCAGCGCGACGATCTTGATCAGCGACCAGGCAACCGGCCATGCGCCGCCAAGCAAGGATGTGCCGAAGGTGTTAACGGTATCGAACATGATCTGCCTCAGACCTTATCGACGGTGATCGCGCCGAACATCGCGCCGAGGGTGCGGGTGTGAACGGATCCCGACGAGACGCGCACGGTACGGGCGTTCAACGTGGCGTCGAGCCTCGCAGGCAATTGAGCCGAGTTGGTGCCCTGCGTCACGCGCACCGAAGCACCTTCTTGCAGTCCGAGTTGCGCCCACAATCCTGATGGAATTCCAACAGACAGAGCACGAGCATCGGCGGTGAGCTGAAGCGAAGTCGCTCGGCGCACCAGCGGATCGGCCTCATAGATCGGCACGTCGGAAATTCGCTCGAAGCCGGTCGCCACGGCCGTCAATGTTGCGGGCGTGTCGCTCCGGTTGCTCAATCGTGCTGCGATACCCGAGCCATCGGCAAGCGCTTCGGCACGAACATTTTCGGACGTTTCGTAATCGAAGCCCGAGATGTTCAGCATGTTTCCGAGCACGCGCAACACCTTCCAGGCGGGCCGGGTATCACCCAATGGCTTGACCACACCGTGGAAGCTCTGCAACCTCCCCTCGGCATTGACAAAGCTGCCTGATGTTTCGGTGAACGGCGCGATCGGCAGAAGCACATCGGAGCAATCGAGTGCCGCATCGCGGAAAGACGTCAGCGCGACCACCATTGCGGCGCTCTGCAAGGCCGCCACTGCGGCGGCCGGATTGGCGGCATCACGATCGGGTTCCACGTTGAGCAGCAGGCAGGCCTTCAGCGAGCCACCGAGCATCTGCGCTGCGTTCAGTCCGCCCGCCGCCGGCTGAGCACCGACGAGTTGCGCACCAACGGTGTTCGCTGCAGCAGTCAAGTCGCCGACCGAGGCGCCAGCTTGCTCACCGATCCATTGGGCCAACGCCATCAGGCTGTTGGCCGCCGGATGTTGCACTGCCGCGTTTCCGAGGAGGATGGCCTTGCGCTCTCCGCCCAGCAGCGACGCAGCAATGGCCTTGGCTTCGGCCGACGGTTCGACACCAGCGCCGAGCTCGAGTGGCGCGGGGATTTCCTTGGTCAGGGCAACAGCGGCCGCCACTTCGGCCAGCGCCTGCACCCAGGCACTTGGAGCAGCCGTGATCGTGCTCGCCAGCGGGATCAGCCAGTCGTCGTGCACGGCCTGCAAACTGTGGACACGCGCACCCTTGCGGGCCGCCTGCCGCAGACGCTGCGCGAACAACGGATGGTCCTTACGCAGGAACGATCCGACCACCAGCACACGCTGCAGATTGGATAGCGCCGCAATCGGCATGCCGAGCCAGCGCACTGACCCACTGTTCCGAGTCGCGGAGAAATCAGCCTGGCGCAAACGGTGATCGATGTTGTCGCTGCCCAATCCGCGCACGAGCTTGCCGAGCAGATGCAGTTCCTCGACGGTGCTATGAGCTGAGCCGAGCGCCCCGATGGACGCGGCACCGTGATCGGCCTTGATCTGCGCCAGACCATTGGCAACGTACTGAAGCGCAGTGGTCCAGTCGACCGGCTTCCACTCGCCGCCCTGCTTGATCATCGGCGTCGTCAGGCGCTGTTCGCTATTGACTGCCTCGTACGAGAAGCGATCGCGGTCGGCGATCCAGCATTCGTTGACGTCTTCGTTCTCGAGCGGCACCACGCGCATCACCTTGCCAGACTTGACCTGAACGATCAGGTTGGCACCCGTGCTGTCGTGCGGCGACACCGACTTGCGGCGCGAGAGTTCCCAGGTGCGGGCGCTGTAGCGGAACGGCTTGCTGGTCAGCGCGCCAACCGGGCAGACGTCGATCATGTTGCCCGACAGTTCCGAATCGATGGTGTCACCGACCACGGTGGTGATTTCGGAATGCTCGCCGCGGTGAATCATGCCCAGTTCCATCACGCCGGCGACCTCCTGGCCGAAGCGCACGCAGCGGGTGCAGTGGATGCAACGGCTCATCTCCTCCATCGAGATCAGCGGACCGACGTCTTTGTGGAAGACGACGCGCTTTTCCTCGTGGTAGCGCGAGGTCGACCCCCCATAACCGACCGCCAGATCCTGCAACTGACACTCCCCGCCCTGATCGCAGATCGGGCAGTCGAGCGGGTGGTTGATCAGCAGGAACTCCATCACCGACTGCTGCGCCTGCAGGGCCTTGGCGCTCTTGGTGCGCACGATCATGCCTTGCGTCACCGGCGTGGCGCAGGCGGGCATCGGCTTCGGCGCCTTCTCTACGTCGACCAGACACATGCGACAGTTCGCCGCGATGCTCAGTTTTTTGTGATAGCAGAAGTGCGGAATGTAGGTGCCGGCCTTGTCGGCGGCATGCATCACCATGCTGCCTTCGGCAATCTCGACCTTCTGACCGTCAAGCTGGATTTCAATCATGGCGCTGGGGTGCGGTCCGTCAAATCAGACATAAGCCGGCACGACGCAGGTCTTGTGCTCGACGTGATGGACGAATTCGTCGCGGAAGTGCTTGATCATGGCGCGCACCGGCATCGCGGCGGCGTCGCCGAGTGCGCAGATGGTGCGGCCCTGGATGTTGTCGGCCACCGAGTTCAGCAGGTCGATGTCTTCCATCTTGCCGTGGCCGTGCTCGATGCGGTCGACCATGCGATGCAGCCAGCCCGTGCCTTCGCGGCACGGCGTGCACTGACCGCAGCTTTCGTGCGTGTAGAAGTAGCTCAGGCGCAGAAGGCTCTTGACCATGCAGCGGCTGTCATCCATCACGATGACGGCACCCGAACCCAGCATCGAACCGGACTTGGCGATGCTGTCGTAGTCCATCGTGACGTCCATCATTGTTGCAGCGGGCACCACGGGCGCCGACGAACCACCGGGGATCACCGCCTTCAGCTTGCGGCCCTTGCGCACGCCACCGGCCAACTCAAGCAGCACAGGGAACGGCGTGCCCATCGGCACCTCGAAATTGCCAGGCAGGTTCACATCGCCGGAAACCGAGTAGATCTTGGTGCCGCCGTTGTTGGGCTTGCCCACCTCGAGATAAGGCTGACCGCCATTGCGGATGATCCACGGCACCGCCCCGAAGGTCTCGGTGTTGTTGATCGTCGTCGGCTTGCCATAGAGACCGTAGCTGGCCGGAAACGGCGGCTTGAACCGAGGCTGGCCTTTCTTGCCTTCGAGCGATTCAAGCAAGGCTGTCTCCTCGCCGCAAATGTAGGCACCGAAACCATGCGACGCGTGCAACTGAAAATTGAAGCCCGACCCCATGATCTTGTCGCCGAGGTAGCCGGCTGCGCGGGCCTGCTCGAGCGCCTCTTCGAAGCGGTCGTAGGCATCGAAGATCTCGCCGTGAATGTAGTTGTAGCCCACGCTGATGCCCATCGCGTAGGCGGCGATCGCCATGCCTTCGATGACGATGTGCGGGTTGAACATCAGAATGTCGCGGTCCTTGCAGGTGCCCGGTTCGCCTTCGTCCGAGTTGCAGACCAGATACTTGTTGCCCGGGTACATGCGGGGCATGAAGCTCCACTTCAGCCCGGTCGGGAAACCGGCACCGCCGCGTCCGCGCAGACCGGAGGTCTTGACCTCGGCGATCACCTGGTCCGGCGTCATACCCTCACCACCATCCAGGCCGAGGATCTTGCGCAGCGCCTGATATCCACCACGCGTCTCGTAGTCGGCCAAGCCCCAGTTGCGACCGTTCAGGTCCGCATAAATTTGCGCGCCGATGTGACGACCATGAAAACAGGTGGCCGCACCGTCGGCATGAAATTGGGAGAGATCGAGCATGAAGGCCCCTGGACTGCTTAGCGGGACGAGTCGTCTTGCGACTTGAGAACGGCCACCAGCGCATCCAGCCGCTCGTGGGTCATGAAACTGCACATCTGACGGTCATTGACCAGCAGCACAGGTGAATCGGCGCAGGCGCCCAGGCACTCGCTCTTTTGCAGCGTGATCAATCCATCGGCTGTGGTACCGCCCTCTTCCACGCCCAGTCGACGACACAGATGCTCCAGCGCGTCCTGTCCGTCCCGCAACTGGCACGGCAAGTTGGTGCAGACATTGATCTTGTAGCGCCCCAGCGGCTGCTGGTTGTACATGTTGTAGAACGTGGTGACCTCGTGAACCGCGATCGGTGGCATGCCGAGGTACTCGGCCACGAAGTTCTCGCTGCCGACGGACACGTAGCCCTGCTCCTGCTGCACGATCGCAAGGCAGGCCATCACGGCCGACTGTTTCTGGTCGGCCGGGTACTTGGCCACCTCTCGCGCAAAGCGTTCGAGCGTGGCGTCGGAAAACTGAATGGGTGCGCTCACCGGTCGATCTCTCCGAAAACGATGTCCATCGTGCCGATGATCGCAACCGCGTCGGCAATCATGTGGCCCCGAGCCATTTCGTCGAGCGCTGCGAGGTGAGCGAAGCCGGGGGCGCGAATTTTCAAGCGGTAGGGCTTGTTGGCGCCGTCGCTGACGATGTAGATGCCGAATTCGCCCTTCGGATGCTCGACCGCTGCATACGCCTCGCCCTCGGGCACATGGAAGCCTTCGGTGAACAACTTGAAGTGGTGAATCAGGTCTTCCATGCTCGACTTCATGTCGACACGCGAAGGTGGCGCCACCTTGTGGTTGGACGTGATGACCGGCCCCGGATTTGCACGCAGCCAGGCCACGCATTGCTGGATGATCCGGTTGGACTGACGCATTTCCTCGACGCGCACCAGGTAGCGGTCGTACGTGTCACCGTTGACGCCGACCGGAATGTCGAAATCCAAGTGTTCGTAGACGTCGTAGGGCTGTTTCTTGCGCAAGTCCCACTCGATGCCCGACCCGCGGAGCATCGCACCGGTGAAGCCCAGGTTGAGTGCGCGCTCAGGCGACACCACGCCGATACCGACGGTGCGCTGCTTCCAGATGCGGTTGTCGGTCAGCAGGGTTTCATAGTCGTCGACGCACTTCGGAAAACGCTTCGTGAAATCGTCAATGAAGTCGAGTAGCGTGCCGTGACGGTTGTCATTGAGGGCCGACATCACCTTCGCATTGCGCACTTTCGATGCCTTGTATTGCGGCATCGTGTCCGGCAGGTCGCGATACACACCGCCCGGCCGGAAGTACGCCGCGTGCATGCGGGCGCCCGAGGCGGCCTCGTACATGTCGAACAGATCTTCACGCTCGCGGAAACAGTAGATGAAGATATTCATCGCACCGCAATCGAGACCGTGTGCACCGAGCCACATCAGGTGGTTCATCAGGCGCGTGATCTCGCTGAACATCACGCGGATGTACTGCGCACGCACCGGCACGTCGACGCCGAGCAGTCGCTCGATCGCGAGGCAATACGCATGCTCGTTGCACATCATCGACACGTAGTCGAGCCGGTCCATGTACGGCAGCGACTGGATGTAGGTCTTGCTCTCGGCCAGCTTTTCGGTCGCACGATGCAGCAGGCCGATGTGCGGGTCGGCACGCTGGATCACTTCGCCGTCGAGTTCGAGCACCAGGCGCAGCACGCCATGCGCCGCCGGGTGCTGTGGGCCGAAATTGAGCGTGTAGTTCTTGATATCTGCCATGTCAATTGCTCAGCAGCACAGCCGCACCGATCAAGCGGCCGCCGCGGAACCGGCTCTGCCGGGCCGCCAGCGACGCCCCCTTGAGGGGGAGCGGCGAAGCCGCAACGGGAGTGGGTGTCATTTCAAACCGCCGTAGTTGTCCTCACGGATGATCCGTGGCGTGATGTCGCGGGGTTCGATCGTGACTGGCTGATAGATCACGCGCTTCTTTTCCGGGTCGTAGCGCATCTCGACATTGCCCGACGTCGGGAAGTCCTTGCGGAACGGGTGCCCGATGAATCCGTAATCAGTCAAGATCCGCCGCAGATCGAGGTGCCCGTCGAAAATGATGCCGTACAGGTCGAATGCCTCGCGCTCGAACCAGTTGGCCGAACTCCACACTTCGTTCAGCGACGCAATCGAAGGCACGTCGTCATCGACGCAGAAGGCCTTCAGGCGCAAACGCCAGTTGTGACTGACCGACAGCAGATGCGAGACCACGCAGAAACGAGCACCATCCCAGGGTGCGTCACGGTACTCGGAATAGTCGACCCCGCAAAGATCGATCAACTGCTCGAAACCCAGAGCCGGATCGTCGCGCAGCGCCAGCGCCACCTCGGGGTATTCGGCGGATGACACGGTGATGGTGATTTCGCCGCGGTCGGCCACGAGCTTCTTGATTCGCAAACCGAGCACGGCTTCGAGGGCTTGTTGCAGCTTTTCGATGTGAGTCATGGACGGGAGTGCACGATGGCCGGGCAGGAAGCGTGAATCAGCGTGCGATGGTGTTTTCGCGACGGATCTTGGTCTGCAATTGCAGGATGCCGTACAGCAAGGCTTCAGCCGTCGGAGGACATCCGGGCACATAGACGTCGACCGGCACGATGCGATCGCAACCGCGCACGACCGAGTAGCTGTAGTGGTAGTAGCCACCGCCGTTAGCGCACGAACCCATGCTCATCACCCAACGCGGCTCGGCCATCTGGTCATAGACCTTGCGCAGCGCTGGCGCCATCTTGTTGCACAGCGTCCCCGCGACAATCATCAGGTCGCTCTGGCGCGGGCTGGGCCGAAACAACATGCCGAACCGGTCGATGTCGTAGCGCGCAGCGCCCGCGTGCATCATCTCGACAGCGCAGCAAGCCAAACCGAATGTCATCGGCCACAACGAGCCGGTCTTCGACCAGTTGATGACGGTATCCAGGCTCGTCGTGACGAAGCCCTCCTTCAGAACGCCTTCAATACCCATGCTGCTGCCCCATGCGGGTGTCGTTGTCGCCGATGCTGCGGAGATTCATCATTCCCAATCGAGTGCGCCTTTTTTCCACTCGTAGGCGAAGCCAACGACCAGGATGCTCAGGAATAGCATCATGGCCCAGAAGCCGGCCGGACCGATTTCGCGCAGCGATACGGCCCACGGGAAGAGGAACGCGATCTCGAGGTCGAACAGGATGAACAGGATCGCCACCAAGTAGTAGCGAACATCGAACTTCATGCGAGCGTCTTCGAACGCCTCGAAGCCGCACTCATACGGAGAATTCTTCGCTGCATCGGGACGCCGGGGCCCGAGCACGAAACCGATGACCTGAGGCAACACACCAACCATCACACCCACCAGGATGAAGAGGATGACCGGCAGGTAAGGTTGGAGGTCCATATTGGTTTTGCAGAGCGGTTAACTTCGCTGAACAGGGCGGCTTGATACCGCTCGAAAACACTTGGTGCCGACGGCGAGACTCGAACTCGCACAGCTTTCGCCACTACCCCCTCAAGATAGCGTGTCTACCAATTTCACCACGTCGGCCTTGTGTCTTGGGCGGCCATCAATCATCGAATCGGCACAGGCAAATGCGATCATTAACAGCCCGAAATTCTAACCTCAATGCACGCGCTTTCGATGTGTTTTCGCTGCGAGATCACAGTACCCGCACGATCAGAAGCAGCTCACTTCGCGGGTATCGCAGCTGCACCGGATGCTGGGCTGGGAGAAGCTGCGGCGCCCACCGATGCCGAGCCAGTTGAATCAGCCGGCGCAACGCCTGCCCCTCCCGGAATCTGCGTGGCACCGGTTGCCGCACTCGCCCCTGCGGCCGGCATCGAGATTGCAGGACGATCGAGAACACTGCCCGTCGGAGCAACCCGTGAGCGGTCGTTGGCGAGGAACGCCAGCAGCAGCGTGCATGCGAAGAAGATCGCGGCACACACAGCCGTGGAACGGGACAGGAAATTGGCACTTCCGGTGGCACCGAAGAGGCTGCCAGAAGCACCGCTGCCGAAGGACGCGCCCATGTCGGCACCCTTGCCGTGCTGCACGAGCACCAGACCGATCATCACCAGCGCGGCGAGGATCTGGACGATCACCACCAAATTCAACATCAGGTTCATTTTTTCGACTTTCCAGAAGACCCATGCACGGCTGAGGAAGCCGCACGACAAATGGCAGAAAACTCGTTCGCCTTGAGAGACGCTCCACCGACCAAACCACCGTCGATGTCGGGTTGCGCGAACAGCGCAAGCGCATTGGCAGCCGTGACGCTGCCACCGTAAAGCAGGCGCATGTCACTGGCCTGCGTGCTGGCGGCGGAGAGTTGTGCGCGCAACACCGAATGCACGGCTTGAGCCTGCTCCGGCGTCGCGGTCAGTCCGGTCCCAATGGCCCAGATCGGCTCGTAGGCGACCACGATCTGCGACACGCAATGCCCCAGGGTGTGGATGACGGCAGACAGCTGGCGCTTCACCACCGATTCGGTCTGCATCGCCTTGCGCTCTTCCAACGTCTCGCCCACGCAGACGATCGGCGTCAGGCCGTGCGCCAGCGCCATTTTCGCCTTGTCGGCAACCCGCTGATCCGACTCGGCATGATGAACGCGACGCTCGGAGTGCCCGACGATCACGTGCCGGCAACCGAACTCGGCCAGCATCACGGCCGCCACATCGCCGGTGTGGGCGCCGGGTTCGAGATGCGAGCAGTCCTGCGCGCCCCAGACGATGCGGCTGCCCTGCAACGTCAGGGCCACTTCTCCCAGATACGGGAATGGCACGCACACGCTAACGTCTACATCAAAAGGCTCGGCACCCCGCAACGCCGACAGCAATTGAGCACTGGTGGCTCGCGTGCCGTTCATTTTCCAGTTGCCCACCACCAGCGGATGCCGACCGGCACCCGATTTCGACAGTCCAGAACTCACCATGACAGCACCAACTTTCCGATGTGCTGGTTCGATTCCATCAGCGCATGCGCCTCGAAGGCTTGCGCAGCCGGGAAGATCTTGAAGACCACCGGCTTGACCAGCTTGGATTCGATCCAGCGCCAAGCCGTCGTTCGCAACTCGCGTGCGATCGCCGACTTGAATTCGACAGAGCGGGCTCGCAGCGTCGAGCCCGTGATTGTCAGCCGGCGCATCAGCAACCGACCGGCATCGAACTGCGCCTCGATGCCGCCCTGCACCGCAATGATCACGAGGCGGCCGTCCTCAGCCAGACAGCCGACCTCACGAGCCACGTAGTCACCGGCGACCATGTCGAGGATCACATCCGCGCCACGTCCGGCCGTCAGGCGCTTGACGGCGTCGACGAAATCCTCGGTGCGGTAGTTGATCGCATGGTGTGCACCGAGGGCCAGGCAGGCTGCAGCCTTTTCGTCCGAGCCGACCGTGACCAGCACGGTGGCGCCAGCAGCGCGAGCCAGCTGGATTGCGGTCACGCCGATGCCGCTGCTGCCGCCCTGGATCAGCAATGTTTCACCCGCCTTCAGGCCGGCGCGTCCGAAGACGTTGGACCAGACGGTGAAGCAGGTTTCGGGCAGGCTGGCGGCCTCGACATCCGTCAACCCGGCAGGCACCGGCAGACACTGCCCGGCAGGAGCGACGCACAACTCGGCATAGCCACCGCCGGAGACCAGGGCGCACACGCGATCGCCGATGCGCAACCCGGCCGACTGCATCGCCGTCTCATCCCCCGAAACGATCGAGCCCGCGACCTCGAGCCCGGGGAGATCCGACGCGCCGGCAGGCGGCGGATAGATGCCCTTGCGCTGCAACACATCCGGGCGGTTGATGCCCGATGCCGTGACGGCGATCAACACCTCGCCTGGCCCGGCGACAGGCGCGGGGCGGTCGGCGAGTCGCAGCACGCCAGGGGGACCGAATGCGCTGATTTCTATGGCTTTCATCGTTGTCAAGAGGCGATCCGCAAGGGCAACCCGGGCCACAGAGGGCCCGGGGCCAAACGATGGCGCCTCAACAGGTTCGACTCAATCGTGTGAGCCCGCAGCAGGCTGCTGTTCGCGATCGATCAGCGCCTTCATCGACAGCTTGACGCGGCCCTTCTCGTCGGTCTCGAGGACCTTGACCTTGACGATCTGGCCTTCCTTGAGGAAGTCGGTGACCTTCTCGACGCGCTGGTGCGCGATCTGGCTGATGTGCAGCAGGCCGTCCTTGCCGGGCAGCAAGTTGACCAGTGCACCGAAGTCCAGGATCTTGACGATCGGACCTTCGTAGATCTTGCCGATCTCGACTTCGGCGGTGATTTCCTCGATGCGCTTTTTCGCGTGTGCGGCCTTGTCGGCGTCGGTCGATGCGATCGTGATCGTGCCGTCTTCGCCAATGTCGATCGTGGTGCCGGTCTCTTCGGTCAGCGCACGGATGGTGGCGCCGCCCTTGCCGATCACGTCACGGATCTTCTCCGGATTGATCTTCATCGTGTACAGGCGCGGTGCGAACTGCGACACCTCGGTGTTGGCCGTGCCCATCGCCTCGACCATCTTGCCGAGGATGTGCAGACGGGCTTCCTTGGCCTGCGCCAGCGCGACCTGCATGATTTCCTTCGTGATGCCCTGGATCTTGATGTCCATCTGCAGGGCGGTCACACCGGCCGTGGTGCCGGCGACCTTGAAGTCCATGTCGCCGAGGTGATCCTCGTCACCCAGGATGTCCGTGAGCACTGCAAAACGATTTCCGTCCTTGATCAGGCCCATCGCGATGCCGGCGACGTGCGCCTTCAAAGGCACTCCGGCGTCCATCAATGCAAGGCAGCCGCCGCACACCGAGGCCATCGACGACGAGCCATTGGACTCGGTGATCTCGGAGACCACGCGCATCGAATACGGAAAGTCCGAACGGTCCGGCAGCACCGCGACCAGCGCGCGCTTGGCGAGGCGGCCATGGCCGATCTCGCGGCGCTTCGGCGTGCCGACGCGACCGGTTTCACCTGTGGCAAACGGAGGCATGTTGTAGTGCAGCATGAAGTGCTCGCTGTACTCGCCAGCCAGCGCGTCGATCTTCTGCGAATCGCGGTCGGTGCCGAGAGTCGCGGCGACCAGCGCCTGCGTCTCGCCGCGCGTGAACAGCGACGAGCCATGCACCCGCGGCAGAACACCATTGCGGATTTCGATCTGACGGACCGTGCGTGTGTCGCGGCCGTCGATGCGCGGCTCGCCCGACAGGATCTGGCTGCGCACGATCTTGGCTTCGATGTCGAAGAGCACGTTGTCGACCTTGACCTTGTCGACCGCAGCACCGTCAGCGGCCAGCTCGCCCAGCGTCTTGGCCGTGACATCGCGCGTCGCGTGCGTGCGGGCCTGCTTCGAGCGAATCTGATAGGCAGCGCGCAGCGGTTCCTCGGCCAGAGCCACCACCTTGGCAATGAAGGCTTCGTCCTTCGCCGCAGGCTTCCAGTCCCAAGCGGGCTTGCCAGCGTCGCGCACCAGCTCGTTGATCGCGGCAATGGCGATTTTGCTTTGCTCGTGACCGAACACCACGCCGCCGAGCATGATCTCTTCGCTCAGCTGCTTGGCTTCGGACTCGACCATCAGCACCGCAGCTTGCGTGCCGGCGACCACCAGGTCCATCGCGGAATCGAGCAACTGCGTCTTGCCCGGATTGAGCACGTACTCGCCGTTGACATAGCCGACGCGCGCCGCGCCGATCGGACCATCGAACGGGATACCAGAGATCGCCAAAGCGGCGCTCGAACCGATCAGCGCAGCGATGTCGGCCGAGACTTCAGGGTTCAGCGACATCACGTGGACGACGACCTGCACCTCGTTGTAGAAGCCTTCGGGGAACAGCGGGCGCAACGGGCGGTCGATCAGCCGCGAGGTCAGCGTTTCGAGTTCACTCGGGCGGCCTTCGCGCTTGAAGAAGCTGCCCGGGATCTTGCCGGCGGCGTAGGTCTTCTCGATGTAGTCAACGGTCAACGGGAAGAAGTCCTGGCCCGGCTTCGGGTTCTTGGCACCGACCACGGTGGCGAGCACCACGGTGTCATCGATGTTGACCAGCACCGCGCCGCCAGCCTGGCGGGCGATTTCGCCGGTTTCCAGCACGACGGTGTGTTGACCCCATTGGAAGGTCTTGGTGACTTTGTTGAACATGCTCATGTGTGTCTCCGGTTGAGATCAGCGCCTTGCGGGTGGCGCCTTCGAACCCAGAGCTGCGGCATCCTGGCGCGATGCCATTCCAGCGGCGTTCACTGTCAAACGCCCTTGGAATGACACATCGTCATCGTTGGGTGCCCGGCTCAAAACGAGAAGAGCCTGTGCTGGAAAACCCAGACAGGCTCTTTGCTCCGATCGGCAGATTACTTGCGCAGACCCAGCTTCTGGATCAGTGCGGTGTAGCGATCTGCGTCGCGGTCTTTCAGGTAGGCCAACAAGCTCTTGCGCGTATTGACCATCTTCAGCAAACCACGGCGACCATGGTGGTCCTTCAGGTGGGTCTTGAAGTGAGGCGTCAGTTCATTGATGCGCGCGGTCAACAGTGCCACCTGAACTTCGGGGGATCCGGTGTCATTGGCGCTGCGCGCATTGGACTTGACGATTTCTGCCTTTTCGGCGACGGTGGCGGTCATGCTGTTTCCTTGGTATGAAACCGACGATTCGCAACGAATGCGGGTTTCATGTTGTGACTTGCGGTCGCGGGTGGAACTACCTGCGCCGTGCGAGAACCACGGACATACACTGTCCGAAGCCTGTCGATTATAGCTTGCTCAAACCGTCGCGAGCGGCCAGCGTGGGCGGACGTTGAAGTCGTGATCGATCCTGGCAACCACCGATCCTCGCTGCCAGCGCATGGCAGCAGCCAGAGCAATCATCGCGCCATTGTCGGTACACAGGGCCAATTCGGGGTAGTGCACCTTGAACCGGCGGCGCACGCCCTCGGCGTTGAGCCGACTGCGCAGCATCGCGTTGGCGCCGACGCCGCCCGCCACGACCAGCCGATCAAGCCCACTGTCCTGCAGCGCGGTCAGTGACTTTCGTACCAGCACATCGATGATGGCCGCCTGGGTGCTGGCAGCCAGATCGGCCCGATCCTGCTCGCTGGGCGACTTGCCCAGCTTGCGCAGCGTCACCATCACCGCCGTCTTCAGCCCGGCGAACGAGAAACTGAGATCGCCGCTGCGAAGCATGGGTCGGGGCAGATCGAAGCGGTCCGGGTTGCCGCTGACCGCCAATTGCGCCAACGCCGGCCCACCGGGGTAGCTCAGCCCGAGCAACTTCGCAGACTTGTCGAAAGCTTCGCCTGCGGCATCGTCGATCGTTTCGCCGAGCAGCGCATACGCGCCGACATCATCGACCCGCATCAGTTGCGTGTGTCCCCCTGATACCAGCAGCGCGACGAATGGAAACGTCGGCGGGTCGGCGCTGAGAAACGGCGACAGCAGGTGCCCTTCGAGGTGATGCACACCCACCACCGGGCGACCGAGCGAGGCACCCAGCGCGCATGCCACCCCTGCACCGACCAGCAGCGCACCCGCCAGTCCCGGACCCTGGGTGTAGGCAACGACGTCGATCTCGCGCAACTCGGCCCTGGCTTCCTGTATCACCTGCCGTGCAAGCGGCAGCACGCGGCGGATGTGATCGCGCGAGGCCAGCTCCGGAACCACCCCTCCATAGGCACGATGCATCTCGACTTGGCTGTACAGCGCCTGACCGCGCAGGCGCGGGATGCCCTTGGCGTCTGCCTCGATCAAGGCGACGCCGGTTTCGTCACACGACGATTCGATGCCCAGGAAAATCATCGTTCAAGTCTAGGCGACGACCCCGGAATACCCCCAGGGACCGCGCTCGGTGGCGTGGAATTTGCGTCATCCGCTGTCATGAAACCTGCCCTGCGCATCGTCATCGTCGCGCCCGACACCCTGGCCGTCGAAGACCCGACCGATGAACACGCCGAATCGCAGGCCGAGCGTTCGCGCAGCCTGCGCATTGGACTGCTGGAGAACGGCTACAACATCGTCGCCGTGCTGCCGGCCGACGTTTTTCTGCCTGAGCGCCTCGCCCAGATCGCACCGGACATGGTGATCGTCGATGCCGAGAGCGGTGCGCGCGACACGCTGGAACACGTCGTCGTCGCCACCCGCGACGCGCGGCGACCGATCGTACTGTTCACCAACGATGACGACACCAGCCACGTCGGTGCGGCGATTGCTGCCGGCGTCACAGCCTACGTCGTGTCCGGCCTGGCGGCTGACCGCGTCAAGCCCGTTCTCGAAGTCGCCCTCGCCCGCTTCGAGCACGAGGAATCTCTTCGACGGGAGCTCGCCGATGCACGCACCCAGTTGTCCGACCGCAAGACCATCGACCGGGCCAAGGGCATCCTGATGAAGCGCCAGGGATTGCCGGAGAGCGAGGCCTATGCGCTGTTGCGCAAGGCGGCGATGGACAAGGGAATGAGGCTGGCGGACGTCGCACAGCGGATCGTCGATGTCGCTGATCTGCTGACCTGAGCCGCAGTTCGGGCACCCGATGCCCAATCCCTGTGCAGGGATTACCCGAATGTCCAATCTTGGCGCGCACGGATCAGCAAATTGCCTGTTCTTGGTGCGGCGCAACAAACAGAACCGCGAATGGCGACGTAGTTGCGCTGGCACGGCCATTGCTGAAGCTACTTCAGTAGGTCAACGGCGATCTACGAATGAACTTCGCGCATCACCTCGTCGGTGATGAATGAACCGGACGACGGCGTCCCTCACTGTCTTGGATCTTTTCGGATCGACAGCGTGGGCGCCGTTTTTTTGTTTGTACGTTTGCTTTTCATCGCCTCGCCATTTCGAAGGACACCATGAACCTCCCCCTCACTCGAAAGACCGACATGAGCCGCCGAACCCTGATCAAAGCTGCGGCCGCCACCAGCGCTGCCGGACTCGTTCCCGGACTGCAGAGCGCGGTCTACGCCGCCGGTTCGGACAAGCCGGAGAAAGAAGAAGTCCGCATCGGCTTCATTCCGCTGACCGACTGCGCCTCGGTCGTGATGGCCTCGGTACTCGGTTTCGACAAGAAGTACGGCATCAAGATCATTCCGACCAAGGAAGCCTCGTGGGCCGGTGTGCGCGACAAGCTGGTCAACGGCGAGCTGGACATGGCGCACGTGCTGTGGGGCCTGATCTACGGCGTGCACCTCGGCACCAGCGGACCGAAGAAGGACATGGCCGTTCTGATGAATCTGAACCACAACGGTCAGGCCATCACCCTGTCGAAGAAGCTGGCCGACAAGGGCGCGGTCGTCGGCGCCTCGCTGGCCAAGCTGATGACAACTGAAAAGCGCGAGTACACCTTCGCGCAGACCTTCCCGACCGGCACCCACGCAATGTGGCTGTACTACTGGATGGCAACCTACGGCATCAATCCGATCAAGGACGCCAAGGTGATCACCGTGCCACCGCCGCAGATGGTGGCCAACATGCGCGTGGGCAACATGGACGGCTACTGCGTCGGCGAGCCCTGGGGCCACCGCGCGATCGCCGACGGCATCGGCATCACCGCGATCACCACGCAGGACATCTGGAAGGACCACCCGTAAAAGGCGCTCGGCACGACCGCCGAGTTCGTCAAGAAATACCCGAACACATCACGCGCCGTGGTGATGGCCATTCTCGAAGCCAGC
>JAURWR010000036.1 GCA_030654805.1 Burkholderiaceae bacterium | reverse complement strand
GGCGCTGCAATGGTGCCGCCAGGGTGGTGCCGCAGATCGTCTGGACGAGGTGGCGCTGGCCGCGGCGCGCGAGGCGATCAGCGGCCTGCGCGAGGCGCGCGAGCGCGAAGGCGCCCGGCTGGTGGCGATCCTGATGGAGCGCATCACCCGCCTGCGTGAACTGGCCGCCCAGGCCGCGCCGCTGGTGCCAGCGGTGGTGCAGCGCCAGCAGCAACGCTTTCTCGAGCGCTGGAACGAGGCCCTGGCCAACGCGGGTGCCGGCGGCAGTGTCAGCGCCGAGGCCTTGCGCGACCGGGCGCTCAACGAGGCCGCCGCCTACGCGCTGCGCATCGACGTGGCCGAAGAGCTGTCGCGCCTGTCGGCGCACCTCGACGAGATCACGCGCCTGCTCAAGGCCGGCGGTGAACTGGGCAAACGCCTCGACTTCCTGATCCAGGAACTGCACCGCGAGGCCAATACGCTGGGCAGCAAGTCGTCGGCGCTGGAACTGACCAACGTCTCGGTGGAGATGAAGGTGGCGATCGAGCAGATGCGCGAGCAGGTGCAGAACATCGAGTAGCTATTCAGGGGGTCCCACGGGGCCCCCTGAAATGAGCTAACCCACTGTCGTGTAGGGACATTTTGCCCCGGACCGTCCCAGGGCGTCGCAGCCAGGCGCGCGCAACCTGTGGGGTTTGTGGTGGGGTTTTCGGGGTTCGCGCCGCTTCTGAGGCGTTCATCCGATCAAACACCCCACAGCCTCACAGGAGCCTATGGGACAGGAGCAGGCAGCAACGACCGGTCACTGACCGCGGGATCAAGGCCTGGCTCGCCGGCCGATGCCGTGGACCGCGGCGTGGGCGAAGACCTGACCTTCGTCGCCAGCAAGGATGCGCGCGAGCAGGTACGGCTGGACCGAGCACGGATCGAGCGCGGCATCGACGTCACGGCAGCCAAACGGGCAGGGAGGGCCCTGCAGCTCGAAGTGCCCACCGTGCAGCGGCTCGGTGAAGTCTGGTTCACGAAGGACATCCAGCCGCGCTACAAACATCCGGAAGTCGTGGCCCGCGTCCTGCGCAAGCACATCAATCCGGTGCCGGCGCCTGTCGCGCCACCCGACGTGCAGTCCGTACACATCGACCGCGTGCTGACTCGCATCGTGGCCGGCGGTGCGCCGACCATTGCCAACGACACGCTTCGCCACATGAGTCGCATGTTCCGGATGGCCGTGCGCAACCACGGGATCGAACGCAATCCAGCGGCCGACTTCGACCTGGTGGATGCCGGTCGCGACGAACTCTCGCGCGACCGCTGGCTGACCGTGGAAGCGCTGCAGGAACTGGCCCAGGCCATGCGGACTACGCCGAACTTCGGGCGCGCGAACGAGTTGTCCGTCTGGCTGCCGCTTGCACTGTGCGTCCGCAAGATGGAGTTGCTGTCGGCCCGGTGGGACGCCTTCGATCTCGACGCGGGCATCTGGACCCTGGCCACAGAGAGCACGAAGACCCGCGCGCTGATGCGCATCCCTCTTGCGGAGCCGGTCATTGCATGACTCAAGGAAGCCGGGGTCTTCTCGTTCGGCAAGCCCTACGTCTCTCCTGCCCGCCGGCTCGTCCGTTCGGGCCTGGGCGTGAGAGAGCAGCGGCGCTGGGAACTTGGGCGGCGATCCTTGCAGGAGTAGAGGCCGGAACTGCACCGAACAAACCTATGGCAAGTCGACCCGACGCGTTGTCGATGCAGGTGGCGCGCAAGCGGCTGCCGGCTACTGGATAAGCCACGCCGCCAGCGATTCGCGCTTCTACGGTGGCCCTGCTGAGTCAACTGCCAGCAGCAGTCAAGGCACCTAAGCCCGACCGCACTCGGAAGACCTCCTGAACTGGAAGGTCAACCTGGCCCAGGTCGACCACGCCGCCATTGACCGTCTGCTTCTCGGTTTCGCCCGTACGTTGCAAGACTTCGTTGCCGCGCCTGCGGTGCACCGACACGCGCCCGGGTCGTGCAGAAGGCCGACACCCATTCGAGGCGTCGGCCTACAAGAGCCGCTCCATCGCACCGCTATGGTCGATCACTCGCCAGCCCATCCGGCCTGCTCTCCCTCGCTGCCACCATCCAGGATCCTCACATGGCCCTTTCCAGTTCGAGTCCCGCGGACGACCTGTTGCCTGACCTGCGGCGCTCCGGGGGTGCGGCCATTCAGCCCATCTCTCGCGTCAGCGCGGTGTCCTGGGGGGCGATCGCAGCGGGTGCCGCCGCGGCCGCGTCGCTGTCGCTGATCCTGCTGATCCTCGGTGTGGGCCTCGGGCTGTCCTCGGTATCACCGTGGACCAGAGACGGTGTCAGCGCGACGACCTTCGGTGTGTCGACGATCCTGTGGCTGACGCTCACCCAGTTGCTGGCATCGGCGATGGGCGGCTACCTCGCCGGCCGCCTGCGCACCAAGTGGACCGAATTGCACACCGACGAGGTCTACTTCCGCGACACCGCGCATGGCTTCTTGGCGTGGGCGGTGGCGTCGCTGGCCACTGCGGCGCTGCTGACCTCGGTCATCGGATCGATCCTCGGGGGCGGCGTGCAGGCGGGCGCTTCGATGGTCGGCGGCGTTGCCAGCACGGCAAGCGCCGCGGTCGGCGGCGCCGCGACCTCGACCCGATGGGCCCAAGGCGGCGACGGCGGGACGATGGGCTACCTCGTCGATTCGCTGTTCAGGCGTGACTCCAGCGCGACCGCATCCGCTGCCGCAACAGCAGGATCACCGGCCGGCGTGGAAGCCAACGATCGGGCATCCGCCAAGGACGCGGCCGAGGTCAGCCGCATCTTCCTGAACGTCGGTCGCGCCGAGCCGCTGCCGCCCGAAGACATCCGCCACGTCGCCCAGATCGTCGCCCAGCGCACCGGCCTGTCGCAGTTGGATGCCGAGAAGCGCGTGGCCGATGTCCATGCCAAGGCCCAGACCCAGCTGCGCGCCGCGGACGTGGCGGCACGGGACGCCGCCGACAAGGCGCGCAAGGCGTCGGCCTACAGCGCGCTGTGGCTGTTCGTATCGCTGCTCACCGGCGCGTTCGTCGCCAGCCTGGCCGCCACGTTCGGTGGCCGGCGCCGCGACGCCTGAACCTCAGCCACATCCACTCTCCACGAGGCCCGCCATGCGCTCACTGCTGCTTCTGTTTCTCGGCATTCCCATCCCGATCATCATCTTGATCGCGCTGTTCGTGCACTGACTGCACGTGGCTCTCATCAGCCCACCCAAGGATTCCCCATGACCGCCAGCAAGCCCGCCGCACCCCAAAAGTCCAAGCCCGCACCGAAGGACGCCATCGCCCTGCTCAAGGCCGACCACGAGGCCGTGAGCCAGCTGTTTGCCGAGTACGAGAAGGCACGTTCAGCGCCCACCAAGAAGGCCCTCGTCGCCGAGATCTGCACGGCGCTCAGCGTGCACGCGCAGATCGAGGAAGAGATCTTCTACCCGGCCGTGAAGGCGGCGTTGAAGGACAAGTTGCTGGTGCCCGAGGCGACTGTCGAACACGGCGGCGTGAAGGACCTGATCGCGCAACTCGAGGGCGTTGAGCCCGACGGCGAGATGTACGACGCCAAGGTCAAGGTGCTGTCGGAGTACGTGAAGCACCACGTCAAGGAAGAGCAGACCGAGATGTTCCCGAAGGCCAAGGCTTCGTCGCTGGACATGGTCGAGCTGGGTGCACGCATGGTCGCCCGCAAGGCTGAACTGATGGCGCAGACCGCCTGAATAGAAAGGGAAACTTTATGAACGAATCCATCCATCCCGACAGCACCCCCAATGTCCCTTGGTCCAACGGTGATCACCGAGTGCGGGTGCCCAATACGTCGATGTTGCCGGGAAGCGAAAAAGCACCGCCGGCCTCGGTTGGCCTGCTGAGGAACGCGGTACAGGGTGCACACGACACCATCGATCGTCTCGCTGAGAGTGCAGCACCGGCCGTGCGACAACTGGGCGAAAGCGTCGCGGCCGCCGCAGAGACGCTGGATGCGAAGACCGACCAGTTGCGCGAGACACGGAACGAATGGGTCGAAAGCGCGCGCGTCACCGTACGCCGCAACCCTCTGGTTGCCGTCGCTGCCGCGGTGACGCTGGGCGCTGTGATCGCCCGCATCACCCGCTGAAGACCGCACATTGGCCTCGCCATGAATTCCACAGCGATGTTCATTGCGGGCCTGGTCTTCCTGCCCGCAGTAGGGTCTGGTGACCTGGGGCTGGCTCGCTATGGTCCGGGTCGAAGAGGAACTACGCTCCTTCAGTGGATTCATGAGCATGTGGCTGAGCACGGTGAACCGTGCCGCAGATACCGCACAGACGCAACCGACGCGGTTGCAGGCGATTGCAACCAACGTAAACCTCTTCATGCCTGACCCCCACGCGCTGAAGCCGATCCGGCTCAATCCAGAGTCACACACCACAAGGAGATGACCATGAACAATGACAATCGCAACCTCGACGCAAACCGAGACCCGCTCACCTGCGCGCCCGGTGCACACCCAGTTGGCACCGGCATCGGCGCAGTCCTTGGCGGTGCCGCGGCAGGTGCGGCAACCGGAACGGTCGCGGGTCCAGTTGGCACAGTCGTCGGCGCGGCCATTGGCGGACTGTCTGGCAAGGGGGTGGCAGAGGAGGTCAACCCGACTAGTGAGCGCGCTTACTGGAGCGAGAACTTCAGTGGACGCGATTACGTCGAGAAGGGTTCGAGCTTCTACGACTACGGCCCCGCCTACGGCTTCGGGGTAGAGGCGCGTGGCCGATATCCGGGACGCGACTTCGACGATGTCGAGTCCGAGATGTCGAGCGATTGGGCCGCCAGCCGCGGTACTTACAGCTTGAGCTGGGAGCGGGCCAAGCACGCGGCGCGAGATGCCTGGAATCGCATCAGCCCGTCGAGCTGACTTGTGGGCACCGTTCGGCCCGGCCAAGCGCGCCAGCTCGTTGTAACGCCTTCCGACACCACATCTCCTTCAGAAGCCCTCACCATGCCTCACGCACACTCCCCCAAGCCACATCACCCGAACCACGACGTGCCCGAAGAGTTCGAGCCGGGTGCGCCGCCCGTCGAGCCTGACCAGGGGCCGGTTCCCCCCCTCGTCCCGGACGACCCCGAGCACGACCGCGTCATGGACCCCGGTGGAAACCGGGCCTGGCAAGCCCAGCGCACCCGTCGTCAAGCCGAGATTGCGAGGTGTCTATGAACTCAAAGACCAGGCGTCCCGTCGGACGCCAGCTGGCGACACCTCCGCGTGGTGCGAAAGCGCCCAGGTTGGCCGCTGGTCTAGCGCTGCCTCACGAACGCGACGAATCGACCGACACCACTGCCGAGGCGCCCGATCCCTTGATGGTCCAGGCCAAGCGCGACATCGACGCCGGCCTGGTTGACACCGACATGCATGCGACCTCTGGCCTGGACGCGAAGCTCCGCGCCCGCCTGGTTCCCGGCCCCGGCGGTAAGCCGCCACCCTCGGGCGGCTGATCCCTGCAGCTGTGACGGCTCATTCGATTTTTTTAACTTCCACATCACGAGGTCCCCAATGAAGAAAACAAGCAAGTCCAAGAGCACAGACAACCCGCGGCGCGAGGCTCCCCCGCTGGCGGAGCAGCTGGCAGCCGCGCAGGCCCTGGCCGCGGCGATGCCCTACAACACCGGCAAGGCCCATGAGTTCGGCCGCGAGAACGCGGTTGCACCTCCACGCGGTGCCATCGTGTCAAGCAGCTCGCCCACGGCGTCGGCCAGCACGCTGAGCGAGATCAATTCGTCGTCCAAGACTGGCGCCCTCGACCACGCACGCTCGGACGCATCGGGCCAGGCGATGACGACGAACCAGGGTGTGGCAATCGGCGACAACCAGAACTCTCTCAAGGCCGGACTGCGCGGGCCGACGCTGATGGAAGACTTCATCCTGCGTGAGAAGATCACGCACTTCGACCACGAGCGCATCCCTGAGCGCATCGTGCACGCGCGCGGTTCAGCGGCGCACGGCTATTTTGAGGCCTATCAGCCGCTGACGGAGTTCACCCGCGCGGCGCCATTTCAGGCGGCTGGCAAGATCACGCCGGTGTTCACGCGGTTCTCGACCGTGGCCGGCGAGCGCGGCTCGACCGACACGGCGCGCGACGTCCGTGGTTTCGCCGTCAAGTTCTACACCGACGAGGGCAACTGGGATCTGGTGGGCAACAACATCCCTGTCTTCTTCATTCAGGATGCAATGAAGTTTCCCGATCTGATTCACGCCGTGAAGCCTGAACCTCACAACGGCATGCCGCAAGCGGCGTCGGCACACGACACCTTCTGGGACTTTGCCTCACTAAGCCCTGAGACCACGCATACGCTGATGTGGGTGATGTCCGACCGTGGCATACCGCGTAGCTTGCGAATGATGCAGGGCTTCGGCGTGCATACCTTTCGGCTGGTCAATGCTGCGGGCGAGTCACACTTCGTCAAGTTCCACTGGCGACCCTTGCTCGGCACGCACTCGCTGGTGTGGGATGAGGCGGTCAAGATCTCTGGCGCCGACTCCGACTTCCATCGGCGTGACCTGTGGGAAGCCATCGAGGCCGGCGAGTACCCGGAATGGGAACTCGGCTTGCAGATCTTCACCGAGACGCAGGCCGAAGGCTTCAGCTTTGACGTGCTCGACGCCACCAAGCTGATCCCAGAAGAACTGGTGCCGGTGACGCCGGTAGGCCGCATGGTGCTCAACCGCAACCCGGACAACTTCTTTTCCGAGACCGAGCAGGTGGCCTTCTGCACGGCACATGTCGTGCCCGGTATCGACTTCAGCAACGATCCCTTGCTCGCCGGTCGCATTCACTCCTACCTTGACACGCAGATCACGCGACTAGGCGGAGCGAATTTTCACGAGATCCCGATTAATGCGCCACTGGCACCGGTGCATAACAACCAGCGCGACGGATTGCACCGCCAGGCCATTCCCCGAGGACGGGTCGCGTATGAACCCAACTCGCTCGGCGGTGGTTGCCCGTTCCAGGCCGGCGCGGCGGGCTTTGTCTCGTTCCCCCAGCCGATTGATGACGGGCAAGGCGACAAACTGCGCGGCAAACCTGAGAAGTTCGCCGACCACTACACCCAGGCCACGCTGTTTTACGACAGTCAGACCCCCGTGGAGCAAGCGCACATCGTAGGTGGCTTCCGCTTTGAGCTCAGCAAGGTCACGGTGCCCGCAATTCGCGAACGCATGCTGTCGTCATTGGTGAATGTGTCGCCTGAGTTGGCAGCTGCGGTGGCAGCAGGTTTGGGCATGGCCATGCCCAAGGCCATGCCGAAGGCAATGCTTGAGGCCGTCAATCCCGAGGTCACTGTGTCGCCGGCACTTTCGCTGACCGCGCTGCCGGGCGACGGTGGCATCCGCTCGCGCAGCGTCGCCATCCTGGTGGCCGATGGCGTAGACGGCAAGTCGCTCGCGGTGATGAAGGCGGCTCTGCAAGAGGCAGGCGCCACTGTGCATTTGATCGCACCGCGCCTGGGCCCGGTGAAACCCAGCAGCGGCGAGCCGTTCGATGCCACCGGAACGCTGGAGAACTCTGCGCCCGTGTTGTTTGACGGGCTCGTACTGCCTGACGGCGCAGCAGGTGTGAAGCTGCTCGGCAGTCGCGTTGAGGTGATGGACTTCATCTCGAACCAGTACCGGCATGGCAAGACCCTGCTCGCGCTCGGGGCCTCAAAAGCGCTGCTCGAGCGCGCGGGTGCCGCGGCGACGCTGGCGAACGGGCAAGCTGACCCGGGCATCCTGGTGGCAACCGCCGCCAAAGCGGAGCACGCGGCGGCG
>JAURWR010000030.1 GCA_030654805.1 Burkholderiaceae bacterium | reverse complement strand
CGCCTGCTGGTTCTGGGCGGCGGGCCGATCGGCTGCGAGCTGGCGCAATGTCTTGCGCGGCTCGGCTCCCAGGTCACGCAGGTCGAGATGGCGATGCGGGTACTGGGTCGCGAAGACGAAGACGCCTCGGCACTCGTCGCGCAGTCGCTGCGCGACGACGGCGTTGAACTGCTGACAGGTCACGAAGCGCTGCGGGTCGAGAGCGTCGATGGAGAGCGCCGTCTGATCGTCAGGCAAGGCGGTCTGGAGCGCGCAGTCGCCTTCGACCAGCTGATCTGCGCGGTCGGCCGCAGCCCGCGGGTCGAGGGCTACGGCCTCGAGGAGCTCGGCATTGGGCTGTCCGCCAGGAAGACCATCGAGACGAACGCGTACCTCCAGACGCTCTACCCCAACATCTACGCGGTGGGGGATGTGGCGGGGCCCTATCAGCTCACGCACGTCGCCGCGCACCAGGCCTGGTATGCGGCGGTGAACGCGCTGTTCGGTCGCTTCAAGAGCTTCCGCGTGGACTATTCGGTGATCCCCTGGGCGACATTCACCGACCCCGAGGTGGCGCGCGTCGGCCTGTCGGAAGCCGAGGCGGCAGCACAGGGCGTTTCGGTCGAGGTCACGCGCTTCCCGCTCGATGACCTGGACCGCGCGATCGCCGACGGAACCACGCAGGGCTTCATCAAGGTACTGACCGTGCCAGGCAAGGACAAGATCCTCGGTGCGACCATCGTCGGCGCGCATGCCGGTGACCTGCTGGCCGAGTACGTGCTGGCGATGAAGCACGGCATCGGTCTCAACAAGATTCTCGGCACGATCCACACCTACCCGACACTGGCCGAGGCCAACAAGTACGTCGCCGGCGCCTGGAAGCGCGCCCACGCGCCGCAGCGCCTGCTGGCCTGGGTCGAGCGGTTCCACGCCTGGCAACGCGGTTGAGTCGCGATGAGTCCCTCCCTGACCATCGTCATCCCGACCTGGAACGAGGCCGCAACCATCGCCGACACGCTCGATGGGCTCTCTGCGTTGCGCGAGGCCGGTGTCGAGGTCCTGGTGATCGACGGCGGCAGTGACGACGACACCGTGGCGCGCTGCACCGACGGTGCCGATCGGGTGCTGCAGGCGCCACGCGGTCGAGCGAAGCAACTCAACGCCGGTGCCGCTTCGGCACGCGGAGAGGCATTGCTGTTCCTGCACGCAGACACCCGACTGCCCGAGGACGCCATGGCATCGATCGGTGCGGCGCTGGCCGCTGGCGTCGATTGGGGCCGCTTTGACGTCGAGATCGCCGGCCGGTCGGTGATGTTGCCGGTGATCGCCACACTCATGAACCTTCGATCGCGCTGGACCGGCATCGCCACCGGAGATCAGGCGATCTTCGTGCGTCGCGCGCTGTTCGAATCGGCCGGCGGATTCCCGGACCAGCCCCTGATGGAAGACATCGAGCTGTCGACCCGCCTGCGCCTGCGCTGCCGTCCTGCGTGCCTGCGCGCCCGTGTCGTGACCTCGGGGCGGCGCTGGGAACGGCATGGGGTCTGGCGAACGATCCTGCTGATGTGGTCCCTGCGCTGGCGCTACTGGCTGGGCACGCCGGCCGACACGCTGGCCCGCTCGTACCGATGAGCAGGCCTTGCCCGGTAATCGTGATGGCCAAGGCACCCGAGCCTGGCTATGCGAAGACGCGCCTGATTCCAACGCTGGGCGAGGCAGGCGCAGCGACGCTGGCCGAGCGGCTGCTGGTGCATGCGATCGAGCAGGCGCTGACCAGCGCGCTGGGTCCGGTGGACCTGTGCTGCGCACCCGATGCATCTCACCCCGCGTTTCGCCGCTGTGCCGCATCGGAACGAGTGCAGCTGTCGAACCAGTTCGATGGCGACCTGGGCGCGCGCATGCACCACGCCTTCGCACGGGCACTGGCCGGCCACGGCCGCGCTCTGCTGATAGGCACCGACGCGCCACATCTCGATGCTGGCCGCCTGCGCGAAGCCGCCGCTGCGCTCGACACGCGCGACGCGGTCTTCGTCCCGGCACACGATGGCGGCTATGCGCTGGTCGGCCTGCGGTATGCGATGCCGTGGCTGTTTGAAGGCATGACGTGGAGCACACCCCGAGTCATGGATGACACCCGCGCCCGACTGCGGGTACACAGCGTGCGACATGCCGAACTGGCGCCGGTGCACGACATCGATGAAGCCACCGACCTCGCCCACCTGCCTGCGGGCTGGCTTGCATGAAGCGCGTCGTTCTCATCGGCGCCGGACACGCCCACGCGCAGGTGCTGAAGGACTGGATCACCGATCGACCTGCAGGCGCCGAGCTGTGGGTCGTGTCGCCGCATGCGCTGGCACCCTATTCGGGCATGGTTCCAGGCTGGCTGGCCGGGTACTACCGCTACGAGGACATCTGCATCGACTTCGCCGCGCTGGCTGCCGCGGCAGGTGCGCACTGGGTTCGCGACGAACTGGTCGAGCTCGATCCCGAGCAACGCCGGCTGACGCTCGCCAGCCGGCGGGTGCTGGACTACGACCTGCTGTCACTCAACGTCGGATCGACGCTCCGGCCGCCGCCCTCTACGCCGGCCCCGCTGCTGGCTCTGCGACCGCTCGGTGAGCTGCACCTCCGGTGGGTTCCCACATTGGCCACGCTTTCCCGCATCGCGGCCGTGCGGCCGGTGACGATCACCGCCATCGGCGGCGGCGCCGCCGGCTTCGAGGCCCTGCTGGCGGTAAGGCACCGGATCCTCCAGATACAGCCGCGCAGCACGGTGCATGTGACGCTGGTGAGCGCCGGAGTCGATCTGTTGCCGGGACTGGCTCCTGGCGCAATCGAGTACGGCCGTCGGACATTGGCCTCGCTGGATGCCACGGTTGAACTGGGCAAACGCTACGACGACGCGCAGCGCGCAGACAGCGACCTGCTGCTGTGGGCCACCGGTGCCGAAGCGCATGACTGGCAGCGGGCCTCCGGTCTGGCTGTCAGCGAACCCGGCTGGATACGCATCGATCGCCGACTGTGCTCGATCTCGCACCCCGAGGTCTACGCCACCGGCGATTGCGCCGCCTGGGCGCAGCCGCTGCCGAAGGCAGGGGTGTTTGCAGTCCGCATGGGGCCGGTGCTGTCGCGCAACCTGCAAGCGGCCGTCAGCGGCCAGACGCCCGCCGCCTACACGCCGCAGCGCCGCGTGCTGTCGCTGCTGGCAACCGGCAACCGCCGCGCGATCGCATCGTGGGGCCCGTGGTCCGCAGAAGGCGCATGGGTCTGGCGCTGGAAGGATCGCATCGACCGACGCTTTCTCAAGCGCTTCGAGAGGCCGCCGTTCGCGGCGCCATGAACCGCAGCATTTATCCTCTGCGCCCACGCCACAACACAGAGGAGACCGAGATGGGAACGCGCGTCAAATTCGATCGTCCGGACGGGAGGGGCATCGAGGGGTATCTGTCCGAACCCGCCCATTCCGACGATGCGGCCGCCGTGGTGGTGATCCAGGAATGGTGGGGCGTCAACGAGCAGATTCGCGGCGTCGCCGATCGCTTCGCCCAGGCCGGCTACATCGCGCTGGTGCCCGACCTGTATCGCGGCAAGGCCACCGTGGAGGCGGAGGAAGCGCATCACCTGATGGGCGGCCTCGACTTCGGCGACGCTGCCTCGCAGGACATTCGCGGTGCGGTCCAGTTCCTGAAAGCGCGCTCCCGCAAGGTTGGCCTGACCGGCTTCTGCATGGGCGGTGCGCTGACCTTGCTGGCCCTGACGAAGGTGCCCGAGGTCGATGCCGGCGTGGTCTGGTACGGCTACCCGCCTCTGGAGTTCATCGACACGTCGGCGATCCGCGCGCCCATGCTCGCGCACTGGGCGACCGACGACGAGTTCTTCCCGATCGCCACCGTCGATGCGCTGGAGCAGAAGCTGCAGGCCGCAGGCGTGCGCTACAGCGGCCACCGCTACCTGGCCAAGCATGCCTTCGCGAACGAAACCGCCGTCGGGCCGCACCGCTTGCCGGCGACGCAGTTCGACCCGGCGTGGTCGCAGATCGCCTGGGACCGGACCTTCGGCTTCCTCGGGCAGTGGCTGCGGTAGGCGCGGATCAGGCCCAGGCGCGCCCTGCTCGGGCGACACATCCAGAAGCCTCTCCAGCGGATGCCGCCGGTCGAGCGGCATGACGGGCTGGGCTGAGTTCTAGACCAGCGGTCGCATGCCCTTGCATTCGCGGCGACGCGAACATCGCCAGAACATGCGTCCGGCATGTTTGCCCTCCGGCGCCGTGCGCATCAGCATCGGTGCGGAACACAGCGGGCAGCTCGGCGGCGGCGGGATCGGAGGCGGTCGCGTGTCGCCCCCTGTTTGTCGCGCCAGGTCATAGGTGTCTTCCATCGCATCGGGCACCGACGCCATCACGGACACCGGAGCCCATTCCACGGGCTTCGGTCGATCAAGGGGCATGGTCGCCGACGCAGTGGCGGCGCCCTTGCGGTATCGGCCATCATCGAGCATCGGTCCGAGCAGCGATCCATCGATCAGGCTGAGGCTGATGCCGCGCACGTAGTGCATCGCCTCGCGGCTGAATCGTCCGGTCGTGACGATGAAGCCACCGGCCGCGCGGCGCTCGGTCATCAACGCATGGAATTCGCGCACCGCATCGACATCGATCTTGCGTGATCGCCAGTGCTTGCAGTGCACGAGGTGAGCCTCGCGATCCTTGCGCAACTCGATGTCCACGGCCCCCTCGGCACGCGCGCCTTTCACTCCGGATTCGACGACGTTGTAGCCGCGCGCCTCGAACGCCAGCCCGACGAGGCGCACGAATTCGCTGGTGCGCATCTGGCTCAAGGAGGCGGGCCCCCGCTTCGATGCCGATGCGGGTCGCCGATTCAGGCGCCGTCGATGCCAAAGCACCACCAGCACCAGCAACGCCATACCGATTGCCAGAGCAAGGTAGGTCATCGGCAGGGTGAACGCAGTCATCCGTGGGCTCCGCCGTGCCGATCTGTCCAGGCGATCGGCCGGTCAGCCGATCAGGGTCCGGTTCTTGCCGGCGCGCTTGGCCTGGTACAGCGCCAGATCGGCTCGCTCGAGCGCATCTTCGATGCGCTCGCCGGTGCGGTAGGCGGTGACACCGGCGGAGAAAGTGACAAAGACCTGCTTCTGCTCGTGCATGAACAGCCCGCCCGTCAACGAGCGCTGCAGGCGGGTGAGGATCTGCTGGCCCTCGTCGACTGGCGTCTCGGGTAACAGCACCACGAACTCCTCGCCACCGTAGCGCGCGACCAGATCGGTCGGCCGCAGGGTCTTGCTCACCGTGGCTGCCAGCGCCTTCAGCGCTTCGTCGCCCGCGCTGTGGCCGAGTTCATCGTTCAGGCGCTTGAAGTTGTCGATGTCGAGCAGCCCAATCGCCAAACCTGCCGCGCTGGTGCCGCCAGGGTCGTCCGCAAGAGCACGCTCCAGGCGCGAGCATTCGACCTCGAAGGCCTGGAGCAGGCCGCGCCGATTCGCGATCTGCGTCAGCTGGTCGGTGGAGACCTCGCTCGACAGCCGTTTCAGTTCGCTTTCCAGTTCGGTCACGCGCTCCGACAGGCCCGTGGCACGGCTGTGTTCTTCGCGCAAGCGGTGCTGGGTCTGGTCGACCAGCCCCTGCACGGTGCGGCTTTCCTCGACCATCTCGCGAACGACGCCGGCCAGACTTTCGAGCGTGTCGGCACGCTCGATCACGTCGGCATAGCGGCCGACGCTCTCGTGAAAACGGCCGGTCTGCGAACCGAGTTCACCCAGTTCGCTGAGCATGCGGTTGATCATCTGCTTGAGCGCATCGCGGGCCGCATCGCGCTCGACGCGCAATTCGGCCTGCTTCGCCCGGGTCGAGCGCAGCAACTCGCTGACCGACTTGACGCCGCGCCCGGTCAGGCCTTCCTCGACGGTGACCCTCATCGCGTCGCACTGGCCTTGCGCCCAGCTGTCGTCCTCGGCCAGGTCGGTCAGGCTGGCGGTCAACTCCAGGCACAGCCCGCTGATCTGCTCGAACAGGTGCTCGCGGTGCTGCAGCACCCAGTCGGCACGCTCACAGAGGCCTTCGACCTCGGCGGCACTCGCCTCGCATGCGCCTTCGGTCCGGATGCGTTGCGACGCCTGCGTGATCGCCTCGGCCAGATCACGATTGCTCGTTTCGGCCAACGGCAGCGCACGCACCACGGTCTGGCCGAAAGCGGCGACAACACGGCCGGCTGCCTCCGTCGAGGCTTCCTTCGCCTCATCCGCCTCGGCCGGTTCGGGCACCGCGAGCACGGAAGCCAAGACCTCGCTGGACACCGTTTCGGGTTCCGCAGAGGCAGTGACAGGCTCAGTCGGAGCCTCATCGACCAGGTCGCGATTGGTTCCGGGGCTGGAATCGGAGTCCCAGTTGCCGATCAGCTGGCGCAGGCGCTGCTGAAGTCGATTGGCATCACCACGGCTGCCGCTGAGCACGCGCTGCAGGCTCTCCTTCTTGCGAGCCAGCGTCCACTGCTTGCCGCCGCGCTCGATGCCGCGCACGATGCTTTCGATCAGATCGGCGAGCGAGTCCCCGCCGGCAGGTGTCTTGCCCTGTTCCTGCTGATACGCTCGGACGTAGTTCTCCGGGGTCGGTTCGAGCTTTTCAAGCGCCAGCCGACGCAATGCGGCCTTGGCGAGCTGGGCGGGGAGTTGACCGTCGGGCTGGGACGTCGGCTCGGCAGCGGCCACGCCTGTTGCGGCAGCAGCGCTCCCTTTGGGAGCAGAGGTCGGATTACCCATCTTTCAGTGTGATTTCAGCCCGCATTGTTGGGCGTGCGTGCCGGGCGCGCCATGCTGGAACGTGAAGGCTCGGTGGACACCTCGTCGGGAGCCATGTCCATCCACGGCGCCTTTCTGGGCAGCACCGTTTCCTCAAGCCAGGACTGGATTTCCGCAGGTGGCCGCGGCTTGCTGAAGAGGAAGCCTTGCATCACACCGCAGCCCAACCGGTGCAGCACCTCCATCTGGCGCAGGTTCTCGACGCCTTCGGCGATCACGCGCAGACCCAAAGACCGCGCGAGCGCGATGATGGCCGTCACCACCGCCGAGCTTTGTGGCGTCATGCCCAGATCACGGATGAACCCGCGGTCGATCTTCAGCTCACTGATCGGCAAGGTCGTCAGGTAGGCCAGCGACGAGTATCCGGTGCCGAAGTCATCGATCGAAATCTCGACACCGATCTCGTTGAGCCGGTGCAGCGACGGGATGACGCTCTGCAGGTCCTTCATCAGGGAGTTTTCGGTGATCTCGAGCACCAGAGAGTGATGCGGCACACCGTTCTGGACCACCGCCTCGTGGATGGTCTCGACCAGGTCGCCCCGGTCGAACATGCGGCTGGGCAGGTTGACAGCGATCGAGTCGGTGAAACCGAAGGTGTCGAGCCAGACACGGGCCTGACGCGCCGCCTCCCGGATCGCCCACTCGCTCATCGGCCGGATCAGACCGCTTTCTTCGGCCAGCGGGATGAAGTCGCCCGGCGGCACCAGCACGTTGCCGCGTTGCCAGCGCATCAGCGCCTCGACACCGACCATGCGTGCAGCACGCACGTCGATCTTCGGCTGGTAATGCAGCACCAGTTCGTTGCGCTCAATCGCCTTGTGCAGCGCGCTTTCGAGTTCGAGCTTCTCGCGGCCCTTGCCTGCCAGCTGCGGCCGGTAGACCGTCGCAGCGTTGCGGCCCTGGGCCTTGACCGCGAACATCGCCACGTCGGAGTTGCGGATCAGGTCGGCCACGTTGATGCCGTCGCGAGGGAACAGCGCGATGCCAACCGACGCGGTGACGAAGCACTCCTGCCCACCGACATGAATCGGCGCACGCATCTGTTCAAGCACGCGCGCGGCGACGATCTCGGCGTCATGCTCGTCGATCACTTCAGGCAGCAGTGCGACGAATTCGTCACCACCGAGGCGGCACATCGCTTCGAGCGTGCGGAATGCCCGGGTGCCCATCGAGTCGAGCAGGTTGTCGGTGACCTGATCGGAGTGGCGCACGCAGGACCGCAGGCGGCGGGCGACCTCGATCAGCAACTCGTCACCGGCACCGTGGCCCAGCGTGTCATTGATGACCTTGAATCGGTCGAGGTCGATCAGAAGCAGCCCGACCTGATGGCCCATGCGGCGTGCCGCTTCCAGGGCGCGCTCGGCTCGCTCGATCAGCTGGTTTCGGTTCGGCAGGCCGGTCAGCGAATCGAAGTTCGCGAGCTGGCGAATCTTGTGTTCGGCGTTCCATCGGTCGGTCACGTCCTGCACGATGCCGGCATAGCCGATCAACTGGCCCTGTTCGTTGTACTCGGGCGAAGCTTCGGTGTGAATGATGTGCGCGATGCCATCGGCCAGCACCAGCGGAATGTCCCGAGTCAGACCCCCCTTGCTCTGCAGCGTTTCAGCCAGGAGCGCACGCTTCCCGCGCCGTTCTTCCTTCGGCATCATGAGCAGCAGGTCACGAAACGGCAGCATGGTGCCGGGCTCCATCTGGAACACTCGCAAGGCTTCGGCCGAAAACATCGGGGCCGGCGATCCGATGCGCCAGTCGAAGCTGCCCATGCGCGCCAGATCCTGCGCACGCGCCAGCCGACTCTGGCTCAATTCGAGTTCAAGGCGGGTGCGCGACGATCTCAGCAAGTAGCGCAGGCGACCCGCCAGCAGGCTCCACTGGTTGGATTTGACGAAGAAATCGGTGGCGCCGGCTTCGTACGCCCGGTTGATCGACGCGTCGTCGTCGAGCCCCGTCAGCATCAGGACCGGCAGCGACACGCAAGCGGCCATCTGACGCATCTGGCGGCAGGTCTCGAACCCATCCATGCCAGGCATCAGCGCGTCGAGCACCACCACATCGGGTTGCCAACTGGTGAGGATTTCCAGCGCGCGCTCGCCACTGGAAGCCTCGGTGATCACGAATCCGCGCTCGCGCAAGGCGATCGACGTGAGCAGCAAGTTGACTTCATCGTCGTCGACCAGCAGCACGCGTGGCTGGACCGTGACGTCGTCCGCAGCAGACAGACTTGAATCGATGCTCATGCAGCACCCGCGATGGTGTCCGAGCGGCGGGAAAGTGCGCCCAGCGATATACGAACCGCCTCTGCCTCCAGCAGCATCTGCTCGATTCCGCCCGCTGCATCAGCGAGCCTCATTTCGCGTGCCTGGACCTCCACCTCGGCGCACAGGCGCGACAACTCCAGTGCACCAACGGTGGCCGAAGATGACTTCAACGTGTGCGCAACCAACCGCACACCCGACGCGTCGGCGGCATCCCTTGCCTGTGCCAGCTGGGGCAAGAGCCGGTTCAGCGAAGTTTCGAAGGCGTTGAATACGCGCATCAGCAAATGGCTCTCTCCGGTGGGGTCGAGTTCACGCAATCGGCGAATAGCACCATCGTCCAACACACCACGCGCGGATGGTGACAGCCATTGAGAGCTACCACCCGTCGATTCTGGGTCGACGGCGGAGGAACGAGGGGACAACGGTGCGGTTGTCATCAGAAAAAGCCAGCACACACGGCTGGGATCAGCGGTTCTTCGCGCATGCCTGAGTGTGCCTCAGTCGCCGGGTGCCTCGAAAGGCTGATACCCCCGCCGATGCAGGCGCGCGCGCCGTCATCCGAGGGATTCGTGCCGGGCAGGGGGGGAACCGGAATGGCTTGCCAAAGGATTTGCATCTGAAAAGGCCGTTCGGGCTGAAGTCGCTGCGGTGGGACGACCGTGATCGTGGTATCGGCCGCCAGCCCTGCAACTTGAGTTTCTCGCAGAGATGCGCAGCTTATTCGCGCCGGGCACCACCCGTGAATCGCCGGTCACTCGGCCTGGCCCAGCCTGCCTTCGGACTGCGTCCAGGCGCTGCCTACAATCCGCCGCTATGAATCGGGGTCTCGGCCAGCACACGTCAGCCGCCAGACAGATCGGTGCCTCTGCGGGGTACAGGTCGGCATGTGGCGTGTGGTGCACATCGGTCACCCTGGCTGGCTGGTCGGGCCATGCGTTGGCCGATAACGGCAACGCGGCAGGTTCGATGTCCAGTGGATTGGGGTTCGCCATGGGGCTCGGCTTTGTCCTGCTGGCCCTGATGGTGGTCGTCACGCTGCACCGTCGGGCCGAGCGATGCCGACAGGAAGCCGCCGAGCTGCGCCAGCGGCAAGCCCAGGGCGAGGCGCTGGGTAGGCTGCTCGACGTGTGGCAGTGGCGCACCGACCGACGACACCGCCTGGTCTCCCTCATTCCACCAGCGGGAGTGGTCGCACCGCCCTCGTTGGTCCCGCAGAACGCTGACCCACAACCGGTGTGGACTCTGTTCACCGGAACCGATCCGGACACCGGAGCTCCCCGAACCGGCGGACACGCTGCGTTGCGTCAGCGGCTGGAATCACAGCAACCGGCCGAGGATGTGCTGATCGCCTTTCGCCCAGCCGACGGCGGCGCGCGTCTCGGGCAGCTGCGCGCACTGCCGCTGCACGACGCGCGAGGCGCCTTCATCGGCCACGTGGGCACCGTGCGTGAGCAACCTGGCGCAGCCAGCTCGGCCACGCCGGTGCCCACATCGGCAACAGCCGCTTCTTCTGTCGATATCGACCACGTCCTTGCGATGCCGTCGCTGACCCCGTTGGCGATACCGGCCGAACAGGACGCGGAGTCCTTCAGCTACACGGTGTCGCACGACCTGCGCGCGCCGATCCGGGTGGTCGAGGGTTTCACCAAGATCGTCAAGGAAGACTACGGCCGGCTGCTCGACCGCGTCGGCAACGACCACCTCGACCGCGTGCTGGGCGCCGCAGCGCGCATGAACAGCATGATCGACGCGCTGCTGGCGCTGTCGCAGCTGACGGCGAAGCCGGTATCACGGCAACCGGTCAATCTGTCTCAGCTGGCCGGCTTCGTGATCGACGACCTGCGCCGGCAATGGCCGCAACATGCGGTCACGGTGCGTATCGACCCGGGGATGCAGGTGCACGGCGACCCGACGCTGCTGCGGGTGGTGCTCGAAAACCTGCTGGGCAATGCATGGAAATACACCGGCAAATGTGCCTCTCCGCAGGTCTGGTTCGAACGCTGTACCGACACCATGACGCCCAGCTTCACGGTGCGAGACAACGGGGCCGGATTCGACATGCGCTTTGCCGATCGGTTGTTCGGCGTGTTTCAGCGCCTGCACAGCGCCACCGAGTTTCAAGGCACGGGTGTCGGCCTGGCGTCGGTGCGCCGCATCGTGCACAAGCACGGCGGCGAGGTGTGGGCCGAGTCCGAGGTAGGCAAAGGCGCCAGCTTCCATTTCTCACTCGGAAATCCGTCGCTCTGAAGCGCGGACAGGCGGCGACTGCCGCCCGGATCGATCAGATCTCGGCCGTTCCGGAAAGCAGTTCAACCGCCTGCAGCAGCCGCTCGGCTTCGTCGACCGTCGCACGCCCGTTGACCGTGGCCATGCGTTGAAGTCGGTCGAAGGCCGCCGCGCGGGCAAGCGAGAAGCGATGCATCAATACGCCGACCGCCATCGCCTCGACCGGCAGCAGCGAGGCAGTGAGCGGCGCGACGGCTGGGGTCGTCCGCTGTGCAGGCGCTTCAGCGGCCGTCGCGGCGACTGAAGACGCGCGCAGCCGTGCGAACACCGCCTGAACCGCCGGCACGATGTGCCCGATGTCCAGCGGCTTCACCAGGTAATCAACGGCGCCGAGTTCATGCACCTGCCGCACCGTGTCGTCGTCGGAGAAGGCCGACAAGAACATGAACGGCATCTTGCAGTACTCGCGCAGGTAGGCGGCCACGTCGAAGCCGCTCATGCCCTCCATGCGGATGTCGAGCAGCGCGAGGTCGGGACGGTGCTCGCGCGCCAGCAGGATGGCGTCGTCGCCGTTGTCGGCGTCGATTACCTCGTAGCCTGCTTCGGTCAGGCCGTGCGCCAGCGTGGCAAGCACCAGACGATCGTCATCCACGACAAGAATCTTGCCGCTCTGACCTCGCTGTTCCTGCACGACTGCCACCTGCGTACTCCTGCTGACCGGGTTGATTCTGGAAATCTGTTCGACGAAGCCGACGCTGCACGCGACGCTTTGGCTGGTGCCTCGGATTCTGTCCGAAAGGCGGTCTCATGAACAGCGAAACCGCCGGCAAGACCTCTCGAAATCCCAACGAATAGGTCAGTGAATCGGCGCGTCTGATGTCCGGCGTCCGGTGAACACCACCCCGGGAGCGCCGATCGAGACAGTGGCCACGACGTGTTCTTGATCTGGGTCCGGCTCGATGGTCAGCTTCGCGCAGCGCCTGGGCAGCAGTGCGCGCACCAGACCGAGACCCGACACACCGCCTGGCACGCGCGCCAGATTAAATCCGTCGGGAAGGCGCGCGCGGTTGCGAATCACGATGCGCACGCTGCTGTCGTCGCAGATCAGCGTGCAATCGACTGCCGGCACCAGGGTGTCGCCAGCGGTTTGCGCTTCGCGATGCTGCATCAGGCTGTGCTTGACCGCGTTCGTCAGCAACTCGTTGAGGGTCAGGGCGATTGGAATCGACTCCGCCTCGGGCAGCACCCACAATTCCGCGCCTTCCCCCTGCACCGAAAAGCGGATCGGGTGCCCGAACGTGCGCTGCACCGAACCGGCAATGGCCTCGACAACGCCCGTGACATGCAACGGTCCGCCCGCACCGACCTGCAACCCGTAGACCTGGGCTATCGCCTGCACCTGCCCGACCACCTCGGACATCGCCGCCGCCATCTCGGGCTTGCGGGTTCCGATCTGCTGCAGCAGTCCGGCGACGCCCTGCAGGTTGTTCTTGATGCGGTGATGCACTTCCTTGACCAGCATTTCGCGCTGCGCGATGGCGGCATCGAACTTGGCCTGCTCGGCCGCACGCTGCTCGGTCACGTCGGTGGCGACCATCAGCAACTGGTCCGGCGCCTGCCCCGGCGCAGCCAGCGGCAGGTAGCGCGCGTCCCACACCCGTGCCTCGCCCTGCTCCGTCATCCGGTACTCGCGCTGCGTGACCGCACTCGCGCGCAGCGCACTCTCCATGTCGAGGCGTCGCTGAGCGGCCTCCTCGGGAGTGAACATTTCCTCGGGGCTGCGCCCGACAATCTGCGCGGGCGTCAGATCCATGCTCCGCGCGGCAACCACGTTGGCCTGAAGGATGCGCAGCGTGCGCGCGTCGCGCACGGTGATTGCCATCGGCGCGGCCTCGATGATGCGTTGCAGCGAGGCCTGAGCCTCCTCGATGCGCGCCTCGGCTTGGCGGCGCTGCTCGATGTCGAGCAAGGCGTAGGTGAGTTGGCGCCCGCGCGACTCGCGGCCGGTGACGACGGCGTTGCCGACGACCCAGAACTCGCGCCCGTCGCGCGCCTTGACGCGACACTCGAAGGTCTCGGCCTCGCCTTCGATCAGGTCCTCGAGGTACTGCGTGCGCCGGAACGGGTGATCGGGTTCGGGTGTCGCCACCGTGCTGATCGGCTGGTCGATGAAGTCGCCCAGATCGGCACCGAACATCCGTCGGGCCGAGCGGTTCATCCACTCGATGCCGCGTGGGCCGACTGTCACGATGCCGACGAGCACCGAATCCAGAATGGCGCGCGTGCGGTTGGCCTGCAAGGCCACGGCGTGTTCGGCACGGTGCCGCGCATCGACGTTGACGAACGACGCGATCACACCGCCCGACGGGTCGTCGCCGACCAGCCGTGTGCTGACCTGCACCCACACCACCCGACCGTCGCGCTGATGAAGCTGTCGCTCGCCGATCCACCGGCCATGCTGGCGCAGCGCGTTCTGCTCCTGCACGGTCAGGCGTTCGTGCTCGTCGGCGTCAGCAAACAGCGAGCTCAACGCCAGCCCCTGCAGTTCGGCGGCCGGATAGCCAGCCAGCTGGGCCAGCGCGTCGTTGACACGCTGCAGCACGCCGTCGCGCAGGAAAGCGATGCCGACCTCCGACAGGCTGAACATCAATTCGCGGTCGCGCGCGAGCTGCTCCAGTTCGACCTGTTGCGATTTCAACCGGGTGATGTCGGACAGCACCGCGATCGCCTCGATCTGATCAGACACCGGGCCGGTGCGCCGAACGGAAAGCGCGTACCAGCGCGTCGGATTTGACGCTGCATTTCCGTTGTGAGTCGCTTCACCGGTCAAGGTGGCCCCGGGATCCATCGAGAACTCGGTCTCGAAGATGAGCCCGGCGGTCAACGCCTGAAGCGTCTCACTGGCGATGCGCTGGCCCTGCGGTGAGCTGCCGAAAAGTTCCTGAATGCCGCTGCCGGCGACCCCGACCGAATGCAATCCGAGCATCGCCTCGAAGCGGCGGTTGCAGCGCACCAGCACGTCGCCTCGGATGTAGGCGATGCCGGCCGACGTGCTTTCGAGGATGGTGGTGAGCTCGCGCAGCAACTGCTCGCTGCGCTGCTGGGTCTGATGCTGTTCGGTGATGTCGAGCGTGACCACCGACGTGGTGCGCTTGCCCGAGGCCAGCGTGGCCGGCTCGACGCGGGTCAGCAGCCAGCGCAGGCCCAGTTTCGGATGGCGGATCGCGTAGCGCACCTCGGCGCGCTGTGCCGTGCGCAGGGCCTGCTGCAGCGCGTCGTATTCGGCCATCGACTCGTCGGCGACGATGTCGCGGCTGATCGATTGCAGCGCGGCCGATGTCGGCACCGCCGCCTCGTCGACGCCCGGCTCCGCAGCGGACGGTGCCTGGCGTTGCCGCACCCACCCCGAAGTCTCCTGAAACGTGGCCAGGCCGACACCGGCGGTGTCCATCAGCGCACCGATCTGCATCTGCGCCAGATCGCGCTCTTCCTCGGCGCTGCGATCCTCCAGGATCGCCATGTGGCGGCGCGCGCCGCCCGGCGTGGTGTAGCAGCGCACGATCGAGCGCAACCGCCGCAACCCACCCTGCGCCAGAGGCAGCCAGCCGTGGGCAACGACCGGCTTGGCGGACGGCTCCAGCGCGGGCGACGGCCCGTGATCGGTCCAGCCCAGCAACTGCCGCAGTTCGGGCGAAGCGTCGGACAACACCGTCGGCACCACGCCGGCCAGCGCATCGAACGCCGGATTGGTGCGCACCAGCAGGCCGGCCTCGTCGAACAGCACCATGCCAATCGGGCTGAGGTCGAACCAGTCGTCGATCTCGCGTGCCGAACGGTCGGCGCGTTCGCGAGCCACGTGTTCGGCCGTGCTGTCTTGCAGCACCGACATCTTGAAAATGCGACCGTTCTCATCGGTCAGCGAACTGCCGGTGGCGCGAAACCAGCGCTCGCGGCCGTCGGCGGCAACGATGCGGCGACTGACCAGCGCTGGCTCGGCATCGCGCCGCGCTGGATCCTGCCAGCGTTCGCGCAATTCGAGACTGCTCGCACGGTCCTCCTCAGGTTCGAGGCCGATCGGATCACTTCCGATCAATTGTTCGCGCGCGTAGCCGCTGAAGGACGCGAACGCCGGGTTCACATCGACGATGCGCATCCGGCTGTCTTGCAGCATCGCGGGAAATGGCGAGTTCCACAGCACCTGCATCAGCTCGGCGATCACCGGGCCGGCGATGGTCGGCGGAAGCGCGGCAGCCGATCGCCGTGCACGGTCGGCGATCGGGTTGGTGTCGCGAACAGAATCTGCAGCTGCGACAACGTCGCTGGCAGATCGGGGATCCTGGCTGTCGCGCCAGTGCAGGCGCAACGCGTACAACCCGGTGCCCAGGGACTGCCAGGCCGCGTCGGCCGTTTGCCCGTCGAGCAGGACCGCCGGCGGCGGCGCCTGCGACGCCGTTCGACGCGCCGCCGCCGCCGATCGGGCGGCCGCCTGACCAGGCACCCGCATCGCGCCGGGAGATGCGGCAATCGCGTGCCGCAGCCATTCGACCAGCGGGGCGCCCAATGCACCTTCCCACTGAGCAACCGAGGTGTCGACGACACCGGGCAGGCGCCTCAACGCAGCGGTGTTGGCGAAGGTCACGAGCGCACGACGGTCGAACAGCAGCACCCCGTCGGAAAGGTGATCGAAGAACTGTTCGAGCGATTGCAGGCTTGCGCTGCCATCCATCGAGGTCACCACGGCGCGGTTTCTGTCGTCATGTCGGCGAATCTATCGCGCGCCGCACCGGCCCGCGCAACAGAAAGCGTCGATCCAGATCAGTCGAGGTCGGCAGCCGCCGCCAACGCACGCAGTTCGGCCCGGTTGATTTCTCGCACGTCCATCATCAGCGCTTCCGCGCACTCGCGAAAGTCGTACAGCGACTCGGCTTCGATGGCCTGGACCAACCGGAAATACGGCGCATACGGTCCGGTGCCGTCGACCAGGGTTTCGTGCACCCGTTGCGGCACGGGCACCGTGCGCAGCAACTCGGCCAACGGCTGCTGGAACAGGCGGTCCAGCAGCGAGAAGACGCCGCAGATGAACAACTCGTTGCGCATTTCCTGATCGCCGACGTGGCGCGCCAGTTCCTCCATCAGCAGCCCGCGACGCACGGAGGCGAACATCGCCGCCTTCATGTTCGGCTCCTTGCTTGCCGTCGCCAGCAGCAGCGCGAGCCAGCGCTTGAGGCGCTGGTAGCCGAGCAGCATGACCGCGTGGCTGAACGAGCTGATCTCGACCGACAGGCCGAAAGCCGGCGAATTGATGTAGCGCAGCACCTTGAAGCCCAGCGAGGGATCCCGCTTGAGCGTGTTCTCGATCTTTTCCACCGGCTCTTCCCGGTCGACCTGACCCATCAGCTCGACCACGGTCTGAAGATCAATCGGCGTCGATTTCTCGCGAGAGGACTTGGGCCGCTCGGTGACCTCGTCGCCGATCGGCCAGCCCAAGACGGCTACCGCCCCGCGCTCGAACGCACCCTCCATGTCTGCCACCGAATGGATGCCGGCCAGAACGTGCGCAATGTTCCGCGTGACCCCGGCGGATACGGCCCCACCGGTCGCGATGCGGCGGTCGTCGGACAGGTCGATGATGGACTGCTTGAAGCAGGGCAGCACCTCGCGCGGCAAATCCCTCAGCGGGCGTCCCTTGAGCATCAGGGTCGTGCCATGGGCGTGCAGCGCGACGATGGAATCGGTGTTGGCAGGGTCCGCCGCCATGAACGCCGGCACCTCGACCATCAGGTTGTGCGAGGGCGACGAGCGCAGCAGGTCTTGCAGCAGGCTCTCGCTGGTGACGTTGAGCGACACGCGTCCGCCTTCGGGCGGCCACACCGAGCCCACCGCTTCCAGCAGTTGCGCGGCGTCGAGCACCAGATCGGGCTTCAACGGGAACACCGTCAGGCGGGTGGCTGTCACCGCCCGATTGCGATCGATGAAGGCCGAATAGCCCAGCGCCACCTGACCCAGGATCTCGTCCGACACAACAACTCCTACGCAGTGAAGAACCGGGCCCGCGCAGAACCTGCGGCACCGGTCACGGATTGAGGTACTGGAACAGCGACATCTTCTGGACCAGCGAATATGACTTCAGCGCAGCATCGTAGCCGGTCTGCTGGTTGGTGAAGTCCGAGTACGCCTGCACCGCGTCGAGGTCCTCGGCGTTCGACCGATCGGTCTGCGCGTTCAGTTTCTGCGCCGAAAGGCGGTCCGATTCGGTGTCGATGCGGTTCAACACTTCACCCGCCGCAGAACGTGCCGAGCGCAGCGGTCCCATCGCCGCATCGACGTCGCGCAGGCTGTCGGCGGTCGACTGGGCGCGCTGGGCCGTGGTCTGGTTGGTCAAACGAAGATGGGAGATCGCGTCATCGAGCATGCCGAAGACGCTCAAGGAAGGCGTCGACGGCCGGATCTCGAACTGGTCGCCGTTGAGTGGCGACCCCGAAACGGTGACGCTCATGCCGTGGAACTGGATCGCTCGGCCGTCCTGGTAAGCGTTGCCCGAGCTTTCGATCGTTACAACGGCGGGCGTGGCCAGCGGAAAGCGCTCCACGTCGTAGGTCGTGCCGCTGGTGAAGTGAATGCGGTAGCCGGTGTCGGCGACCGGAAACAGCGATGACGGGTCGGTCACGCTGCCGGCGTTGGACCAGGCTCCCGTCACCGCCGTACCGGTGACGCTGTTGGTGGCCGAACTGGTCACGAACACGCCATTGCCGCTGCGAGCGTTCAACCACGCGTCGGCACCGTCGGTGCTCAGCGGAAGCAAGGTATCGGCATCGGTCAGCAGCTGTCCGGTGATGCCGCGGAACTGCACGCCGGTCGGCGCCGGCAAGTCGATGAACGGAGGCTCGGTCGAACCCTGGCCACCGAACAGGTAGCTGCCCGCGCCATCGGACCGGTTTGCCACGGAGAACAGCGCCTCCCGCAGGCTCGCCAGCTTGTTCGCCTGGATCTTGCGCTCACCATCGGAGAACGTCGCATTGCCCGAGGCGACCAGGGCCTCGCGCACCTGCTGAAGCAATTCCTCGGCATCGCCGAGCGCACTTTCGGTCTGGGTGGCGAGCGCCTTGCTGGCATCGACGCTGCGCTGCGAGGTCACGCTGCGCATCTCGGTGGCCAGCGCGCGCTCTGCACGTGATGCGGCGGCCGGGTCGTCGCTGGCCTTGAGAACGCGCTTGCCGCTGGTCATGCGCGTCTGCTGGTCGCTCATCTCGACCTGCCGGCGCTGCAGGTTGTCGATCGCCGCTTCGTAGGTGTTGGCTGTGCTGATGCGCATGGCGAGGTCTCGGTCGAATATCAGACGAATGCTGGCGGTCAGCGGGCGCTCTGCAGCAGGGTGTCGAACACCGATTGCGCCACCTGAAGCATCTTGGCTGCCGCCTGGTAGGCCTGCTGGTACTGGATCAGTCGCGCAGCCTCTTCGTCGAGGTTGACGCCCGACTTGCCGGAACGGTTCTGCTCGGCTTCGGCCGCGACGGACGCCGACAGCGTGGCCGCAGACTTGGCGCTCTGCACGCGCACGCCGACGTTGGCGAGGATGCTGGCGTAGGCGTCGGTCACGCTGTTGCCGGGCTGGAGGGTGCCGCCGTTCCAGATGGTTCCGACCAGCGGCGTGTCGCGCAGCGACAGCATCGCGTTGGCATTGGTGTTGTCGGCCAGCGTGTAGGTGTTGGGAGCGATGGTGAAGGTGTCGCTCACCACCGCTGGCGTGGTGCTGGCATCGGCCGCCACCGGCACACCGGTGATCTTCAGCTGGAAGCCGTTGGTCGGCGTGGTTCCGGGGTAGTCGATGGACTGGCCGGGCACCCAGGCGGCGGCCGCGCTGGTGCCGGCGCCGTCCGTCCACGTGTAGGTGTACTGGCCCGGTGTCGCGGTGACCTGAAACTTCAACGTCGCGGGCAGGTTGGGATGGGCACCGGCGGCTGTGCTCTCCGCGCTGAGCGCTGCCACCGCCGCAGTGCCCTGGTTGAGCGTGCCCGCCGTTGCGCTCAGCGGTGAGGCTGCGGCGATCAGTTTCGGGTTGCTCATGTCCAGGCGCATGTCGCGCGCCGCGTTGCCCGCCGGCCGCAACAGGTAGCGGTCACCCGCCGCCGGCACGCCGCCGATGCTGATCTTGAAGCCTTCGACCACGTCGCCGTTGGCCACGGCGACCGCCGGAAACTGCGGGTCGATCGCCCCGCCGTTGAGTCGGTACATCTGGAACCCGCCGAGGCCGTCGGCGCGCAGCTCGTAGTCGCTCGCCTGCACGCCGCTGACCAGGGCTGCATCCAGCGTGGCCGGTGCCTGCAGCGTCAGCGAGACGCTGCCGGTGCCGGTGTTGGCCGACGAGGCTTGTGCCGCGACCACCGGCAACCCGGAAGCCGATCCGAAGCGGAACATCGCGGCGCCGGTCTGACCGAGCAGATCCAGACCGAGGCTTTGCTGCTGGTTGACCTGCAAGCCGATCGACAGCGCCATCTGGCCCAGCAGATTGCGGGCGTCGGTCAGGTCGCCGGCCTGGAAATGAATCAGGCCGGAAATCGAACCGCCATTGAGCAGCGACGTCGGCAGCTGGCGATCGCCGGCCTGGGTCTCGATGCCGATCACGACACGCGACGCGTCGTAGGGATCGGGCATGGCCGCCAACTTCGTGTTGTGGGAAGACAGCACCAGCGCCTGCCCCCCCCCCATGAACACCGACAAAGAACCGTCCTCGGCTTCGACCGTGGTCACCTGAACGTACTGACTGAGATCGCTGACGAGCTGGTCGCGCTGGTCCAGCAGATCGTTCGGGGCTTGTCCCAGTCCGCGCACATCGGTGACACGCTGGTTCAGCGTGGCGATCTGCTGCGTCAGGTCGTTGACTTTGGCCACCGACGAGCGAAGGTCTTGTGTCACGCCAGTCTGCAGATCGTCGATTCGTTCGGCGGCCGTCGTGAATCGAGCCGCCAGCTCGCCGGCTCGCGACAGAACCACCTGCCTCGCCGAAGAGTCTTGCGGCTTGCTGGCCACGTCGGCAAACGAATTGAACAACTGGCCGGCGGCATAGCCCAGCCCGGCCTCGCCGACGCCGAACACTTTCTCGAGCCGCGTCAGTTGATCGCTGCGCGCACCGTCAGCGGCAGCCAGTGAACGAGACAGGGCGGCCTCACGCGACAGGAACTCGTCGTGCGCACGCGCCACCGTCTTCACGTTGACGCCCTTGCCGAAGAACCCGGCGCCCGTGAATTGCCCACCTGCGGTCTCGAGCTGGGCTTCCTGGCGCGAGTACCCCTTGGTGTTGACGTTGGCGATGTTGTTGCTGGTGGTCTGCAGCTGGGCATAGCTGGCGGCCATGGCCCCCACGCCCAGGGACATCAATGCACCGGTTCCCATGTTGCTTCGCCTTCCGTCGCTTCAGGTCGTCATCAAGTCGTCATCACCCGCTGCAGGCGCAGCGTGGTGTTGATGACGCGGGTCAGCTTGTCGGCGTAGGCCGGATCGGTGGCGTAGCCGGCCTTTTGCAGGCCCTGCGCAAAGCCCGCTGCGGTGACCGTTCCGGTGCTGGCCTGAGCCATCACGCCGCTGTAGCGCGGGCTCTCCTTCATCAGCCGGGCGTAGTCGCTGAACGCCGCGTCGTACGAGTCGTACGAGCGGAATTTCGCCGTCACCTTGCGAGCCTCGCCGTTGACGTACTCGGTGGTGGTCACCTCGGCCACCGGGCCGCTCCAGCTCGCGCCCGCCTTGATGCCGAACACGTTGAACGAGCTCGACCCGTTGGCGTTGAGAATTTCGCGCTTGCCCCAACCGGATTCGTGGGCCGCCTGCGCGACCATGTAGCCCGCCGGGATGCCGGTCTGCGCCTCGGCGGCACGTGCCGCGTCGGTGTGCCGTTGCACGAAATCGACCTGGCGGGCGCCGGACTTCAGGCCCAGCGACGACAGCGGAACGCCAGCGGCGGGCACTGAATTCGGCGCAACGCGCGGCACGGCCCCGGCCGCATCGGCCGGCATTGAACCCACCATCTGCCGCTCGAGCTGCCGCGCAATCACGTCGGCCAGCCCACCGGGCGCGCCGCTCATCTGCTTGGCATATTCGGTGTCGAGCATCTCGGTGCCGAGCTTGGTGGCCGAGTTCTCCATCAGCCCCGACGACATGGCTGCCTGCGCATCGCGCATGCCCTTCATCAGTTGCTGCATGAACATCGTCTCGAACTGCTTCGCGGTCTCCTTGATCGCGGCCTTCGGATCGTGCGATGCGGAGTTGCGCAATGCCGCAAGAGCACGCGTGTCGATGGCCGACGATGCGGCGCCCGACGCCGACGCGGTGACCGATCCGCTGAGCACCCCGGACAGGGACGACGGTGAGGAAAGCGACATCAGATCACCTCCAGTTCAGCGTTCAGCGCGCCCGCCGATTTCATCGCCTGCAAGATCGCGAGCAGGTCCTGCGGCGTCGCGCCGAGCGAGTTCAGCGCCTTCACCACGTCGGCCAGCTTGGTTCCGGCCGGCAGCTGGATCAGCGAGCCGGGCTCCTGGCGGATCGTGATGTCGCTCTTCTCGGCCTGCACCGTCTGGCCCTGCGCCAGCGCGTTCGGCTGGCTGATCACCGGTGTCGTGTTGATCGTCACCGAGAGGCTGCCGTGGGCCACCGCACAGGCAGACAGCGTGACCGCTTCGTTGACGACGATCGAGCCGGTGCGCGCATTGATGATGACGCGCGCAGCGGGTCGGGCCAGGTCAATGTTGAGGTTCTCGATCTCGGCCATGAACGAGACACGCGCATCCGGCGACTCGGGCATGCGCACCTGCACTCGACGGCCGTCGATGGCCTGCGCGATAGCGCCGCCCATGCGGTTGTTGATGGCACGCGCGACTTCGCGGGCGGTGTTGTAGTCGTTCGAATTCAGATCGAGCTGCAGGCTGTCGCCCTGATTCAAGGGGGTGGGCACCGCGCGCTCGACGGTGGCGCCTTCGGGCACGCGCCCGGCACTCAGGTGGTTGATCTGCACCTTGGAGCCACCGGCAGACGCCCCGGCGCCACCAACGATCAGGCTGCCCTGCGCCAGCGCGTAGATCTGTCCGTCGGCGCCCTTCAGCGGCGTGGCGATCAGCATGCCGCCGCGCAGGCTCTTGGCGTTGGCGAGCGACGACACGTTGACGTCGATCGTCTGCCCGGGTTGTGCAAAGGCCGGCAACTGGGCAGTCACCATCACCGCAGCGACGTTCTTCAGCTGCATGCTGGTGCCCGACGGCACGGTGACGCCGAGCTGCTGCAGCAGCGAGTTGATGCTCTGCGTGGTGAACGGTGCGGAGGTGGTCTGGTCGCCGGTGCCGTCGAGGCCGACCACCAAGCCATAGCCGATCAGCGGGTTGCTGCGAACGCCCTGGACCGAGGCCACTTCCTTGATGCGTGCGGCACTCGCCGGAGCCGGCCACCACACCGCCGCGCTGGCGGCGAAGAAGCCGAGCCAGAGCAATCCCTTCAAGATTCTTTCGGTCCTGTCCATGTTCGGATGCACCCCTTGTTGCATCCGATTCTGGACAGACTTAAATCGGGATAACGCTCAAAAAGAACCGTGCCAACCAGCCAATTACCTGCGCATCGGCCTGTGCACCGCGACCGCGGTGCTCCAGACGCACGTTTGCAATCTGCGCGGAGGCCACCGAATTGCCCGGCTGGATCGACCGCGGATCGACCTGCCCCGAGAAGCGCAGCACGTCCACGTTGTCGTTGACGCCGATCTGCTTCTCGCCGGAGATCAGCAGGTGGCCATTCGGCAACACGCCGGTGACGGTGGCGGTGATCACGCCCGAAAAATCGTTGGTGTTCTCGGTGCTGCCCTTGCCGGCGAAGGTGTTGCTCGAATCCCCGGTCGCCTTGGCCCGGTTCAACGCGCTCGACGGCAGGAACGGAACGGCACTCAGGCCGGCGCTGACCTTGCCGGACTTGTCGATCGTGCTGGTGCTTTTCTGCGTGGCCGACACCTTCTCGACGATCTGAACCGTCAGGGCGTCGCCGACCAGCCGGGCGCGGTGATCCTCGAACAGCGGACGGTATTGCGCGGCCTGGAAGATCGCACCGTTGTTGACCGCCGGTGCGTCGATCGGGAGCGGTGCGGCGCTCGTCGGCAGCGCCACGTCGACCTTCGGCCGCATGGCCTCGCAGCCAGCGAGCGCGATGACGCCCAGCCACAGACCGGTGCGACCGATGCCGGCAAGCACTCGGCGCGCTCGGGTCGACATCCGCACGGGATGAACAAGAGGGCTGCGGCTCACAGCTGCCCCAGCTTCTGCAGCATCTCGTCCGAGGTCGTGATCGCCTTGGAGTTCAACTCGTAGGCGCGCTGGGTCTGGATCATCGAGACCAGCTCCTCGACCACGTTGACGTTGGAGGTTTCGACGAAGCCCTGCTGCAGCGCGCCGAGTCCGGTGGCGCCTGGCGCACCGACGGTCGGCGTGCCCGACGAGGCGGTTTCTCCGAACAGGTTCTGTCCCTTGGGCTCCAGACCGGCCGGATTGATGAAGTTGGCCAGTTGCAGCTGACCCACCGTTTGCGGGAGCGACTGACCGGGCAGCGCCACGCTGATCGTGCCGTCACTGCCGATGGTGACGCTCTGTGCGGTGGTCGGGATCGTGATGCCCGGGCTGATGGTGTAGCCGTTGTTCGTCACCAACTGTCCGGTGGAGCTGACCTGGAACGAACCGTCGCGGGTGTAGCCGGTGGTTCCGTCGGGCATCTGCACCTCGAAGAAACCGTTGCCTCGTACCGCCACATCCAGCGGATTGGTCGTCTGCTGCAGGTTGCCCTGCGAGAAGCTGCGCGAGGTGGCCACCGCGCGAGTGCCCAGACCGAGCTGCAAGCCGGTCGGCAACGTGGTCTGCTCGGTGCTGTTGGCGCCGGCCTGGCGCATGTTCTGGTACATCAGATCCTCGAACACCGCGTGCGACTTCTTGTAGCCGTTGGTCGACACGTTGGCGAGGTTGTGCGAGATGGTGTCCAGCTGGGTTTGCTGGGCCTCCATGCCGGTCTTGGATATCCACAGAGAACGCATCATGGTGAGGGTCCTGGTTCAGGCGGGTTCAAACGGTGGGCGCGTTGTGCGGGGTCGAGGGAATCAACTCATCGACAGCAATTGCGCTGCGGCAGACTCGTCGTCCTTGGCGGTCTGCATCATCTTCATCTGGGCTTCGAACTGACGCGCGGCGGTGATCATGGCCACCATGGTCTCGACCGAGCTGACATTCGAGCCCTCCAGTGCGCCATCCTGAACACGCGCGGTCGCGTCGGCCGGCAGGTCGCCATCGGCGGCCCGGAACAAGCCGTCCTCGCCGCGCGTCAGCGCGGCCTCGGGCGTCACCAGCTTCAGTCGACCTACCACGGTCGGCGCCGTGTTGCCGGTACGCGCGCTGATCGTGCCGTCCTCGCCGATGGCGACCTGGCTGTTCTGCGGCACCTGGATCGGGCCGCCGTCGCCCAGCACGGTGAGACCGTTGCGCGTGGTCAGCGTGCCATCGGCGGAGAGTTCGAGCGAGCCGCCTCGGGTGTATGCCTCGGTGCCATCGAGCCCCTGCACCGCCAGCCAGGCGTTGCCCTTGACCGCCACATCGAGATTGCGTCCGGTGGCGGCCACCGGTCCGGGCGTGGCGTCGTAACCGGGCGTCGATTCGAGCGCGTAGACGCGGGTGCTGGCGCCACTGCCCTGCACCGGCACCGCCCGAAACGCCTGCAGCTCGGCGCGAAAGCCGGGCGTCGAGACGTTCGCGAGGTTGTGCGCCAGCGTGTCCTGGCGCTGCATCATCGCCTTGGCGCCGGACATCGACAGGTAGATCATGCGATCCATCGGCTGCTCCTCTCAGGCTGGTTTCAGGAATCGTGAACCGGACGGATCAGCGCAGGTTGGTCAGCGTCTGCAGAATCTCGCTCTGCGTCGAGATGGTCTGCGCATTGGCTTGGTACATGCGCTGCGCGGTGATCAGGTTGACCAGTTCGCCGGTCAGGTCGACGTTGGACTCTTCCAGCGCGCCGGCCTGCAGCGCGCCGTAGGTGCCGCTGCCCGGAGCGCCGCCACCCGTCGGCTCGCCGGAGGCGTAGGTCGCCTTCCAAAGGTTGGAACCGAGTGGCTGCAGACCTTGCAGGTTGGTGAAGTCGGCCAGCTGGAGCTGCGCCAAGTTCGTCGAGCGGCCGTTCGAATAGCTGGCCTTGACGACGCCGGATGTATCGAAGGTGATGCCCGTCAACTCGCCGGATGCGAAGCCATCCTGCTTGAGCTCCGAGATGCTGAAGCCCGCTGCGTACTGGCTGGTGCCGGTGAAGTTGATCGGCAAGGCGGCGAACAGGGGAGTCGCCAGGGGCGTGGCACGCGGGTCGATGACGTTGATGGCCGGCATGACCGCCGGGGCGGTCATCTGGCCCTGGGCATCGAAAGTCATCGACGTCACCAGGCCGGTCGCGGGCGTCGGCCCGTCGAACGCTTGTCCGTTGACCGAGGCGTAGACATCCCAGGCATTCGCTGCGGTCTTGCGGAAGTAGTAGTTCATCGTCAGCGGCGCGCCCTGACTGTCGTACAGCGTCTGCGAGGTCGAAAAGTTGTAGCTGTCGGGCTGGGTGAAGGACATGGCGGTCGCCGGCACGTCCTTGCGTGCATCCAGGTTGATCGCCAGCCTCACACCTCGCAGCGCAAGGTCGCTGCCCGCCCCCGTGGCGACCGGATCGCCCAACCCGCTTTGCAGGCGGATCGGTGCGGCATCGCCGGCCGCCCGGCCGGCCGCCTCGTTCCACCCCTGGGCCAGCAGCTTGTCGCCGGTGTTGTTGACCACGTAGCCCTCGCGGTCGAGCTTGAACTGCCCGTTGCGGCTGTAAAGGGTCTCTCCGCTCGGACTGGAGACCTGGAAGAAACCTCGACCATTGATCGACAGGTCCATCGGGTTGCCCGTCGTGGAGGTGTTGCCCTGGGTGAACTGCTGGGCCACCGCCAGGAGATTGACGCCGATACCGGACTTGGCGCTGCCAGCGCCGTTGATTGCGGTGGCGTACATGTCGCCGAACTCGGCACGCGACGACTTGGCCCCGTAGGTCCCCGCGTTGGCGATGTTGTTGCCGATGACTTCGAGATTCTTGCTGGTGGCGCTGAGACCCGAGAGACCTTGCTGGAAGCTCATGGTGTGTCCTTAGAGATGCAGGGGGGTGATCGATGCAGGGAGGGGAAATTCAGTTCAGCGCCTTGACGCTGCTGTAGGGCACGCTGCCCGAGTTCTGCAACTCGAGGTTCAGCGTGTTACCGCTGGTGGTGACCGCATTGACGCGGTCGCGCATCAGCAAGGTGGGAGTCGACTTGACGGTGCCGTTGGAGGCCGTGACGCGAAAGCGCAGGCCGCTGTCGTTGGTGGCAGTGGTCGTGGGCCAATCGAAGCTGTGCATTCCGCTGCCCAGGGCACCGAGCCCGAAGGTGTCGACGACCGCACCGGCCGGCGACAGCACCTCGACCTGGACCGCATCGGCGGCCCCGGCCAGCTCGAAGCCGCCCTGTCCGACACCCTCGGCGATGTCGAGCACGTTGCCGGGCACGACGACATCGCGCCCCACCAGCGCAGCGCCCTGCAGCGCCTGCATCTGGGTGAACTGACCCGACAAACCCTCCACGGAGGAGTTGAGCTTGTTGATGCCCTTGACGGTGTTGATCTGTGCGATCTGTGACGTCAGCTCCGCGTTGTCCATCGGCTTCAGCGGGTCCTGGTTCTGCAACTGCGTGACCAGCAGCTTCAGAAATCGGTCTTCCGATCCGGCTTCGTCGGCCGTGGTCGTCGATGTGCCGGACGTGCCGGTGCCCGATGTCTTGTTGAGGGTCGTAAAATCGATGGCCATGGTGCGGTTCCTGGTGGACGGCGTCGGGCTCAGTTGCCCATCTGAATGGTCTTGAGCAGCAGAGATTTGGCCGTGTTCATGACCTCTACGTTGTTCTGATAAGAGCGCGAGGCCGAGATCATGTTGACCATCTCCTCGACCGCGTTGACGTTGCTGTAGGTGACGTAGCCATCGGCGTCGGCCGACGGATGCTTCGGGTCGTGGATGCGACGGCCCGGCGTCTGGTCTTCGCTGATGTTGCTGACGGTGACGCCGGCCGTGGCGGCATCTCCGCCCATCGTGCCCATCAATTGCGTCTGGAACGTCACCTGGCGCGCCTTGTAGGCGGTGCCATCGGGTCCGGCCACGGTGTCGGCATTCGCGAGGTTCGATGCCACCACGTTGAGCCGCTGGCTCTGCGCACTGACCGCGCTGCCCGCGACGTTGAAGATGTCCAGCATGCTCATGACAACCCCTCGTCTGACGAATACGTCAGCCGCTCCCCCGAGGAGATGCGGTCCGGCTTGGGAGCGGCCCGGCGCTCGGACCGCGCGTCAACAGTCGCTGATCGAATCATCATGATTGCCCCTTGATGGCCTCGAGCATCGTGCGGACGTTGCCGTTGATGAAGCGCAGCGTGGCCTCGTACTTCACCGAGTTGTCGACGAAGCTGGCCCGCTCGCGGTCCATGTCGACGCTGTTGTTGTCGAGACTGGTCTGGCCGACGGTCGAGTACTGCAGATTCGCCTGCCCCGGCGCGGCGCCGCTGCCGGCGATGTGTCCGGCCTGCGTCGCATCGAGGCGACCGGTGGTGCCGACGCGCAAGGCCTGCGAACCGGTCGCGTCACGCAAGGCCTGGGCGAAATTCATGTCACGTGACACATAGCCCGGCGTGTCGGCGTTCGCGATGTTGCTGGCAATCAGGCGCTGACGCTCGGCGCGCAGACTCAAGGCCTGACCGTGAAAGTCGATGGAACTGGTGAGGCGGTCGAGCATGTGGCACTCCCGAGGGTTCGGTGCGATCCGGCGAGGGACGCAGTGCAGCCATTGTCGAGAGCGACCTCGCCAACATAAGCGGGAACAACAGCCTGATTCGCCGTCAATTCCGACGCTGGCCAGCACACGGTCGCCGCTAGAGTGCAGCGATGAAAGTCCCGATTCGTCACGCCCGAGCCACATCAGCGAGATTCGCGCAGGCGCTCGCTTCTGCCTGCGGCCTGGCACTGATGGCAGGCATCCTGATCCTGTGCACACCGCTGCGCGTACAGGCACAGGCAGCGGCCGGTGAGTCCATCGACGCCCTGCTGGTCGATCAGGTACGCGAGCTGGCGCTGCTGGCGACGCAGCAGACGGCGGGGGCCCAGACCGCTGGCGCCACCAACGCCAGCACGGGCATCGGAAAACCGATCCGCTTCGACGTCGTCGTCGGCGCGCTCGACCCACGACTGAAGTTGGCGCCGTGCCGCCGAATCGAACCCTACCTTCCCCCCGGCGTGCGCCTGTGGGGCAAGGCGCGCATCGGACTGCGCTGCACCGAAGGCGTGCGCGCCTGGAACGTCTACCTGCCGATCACCGTGCGGGTCTACGGCAACGCGCTGGTGGCTGCCCTTCCCTTGCCCGCCGGCGCCACGGTGCGCGAGACCGATCTCAGGCTGGCCGAGATCGATCTGGCCGAAGAAAACGGTGCCGTCGTGACTTCATCGGCGCTGGCCGTGGGCCGCACCCTCGCGCGGCCACTGACGGCCGGCCAAGGGGTCCGGCAGACCGATCTGAAGCTGCGGCAATGGTTCGCGGCTGGCGACACCATCAAGGTGCTGGCGACGGGCCCCGGGTTCAGCGTGGCCGGCAGCGGCCAGGCACTGACACCGGGCCTCGAAGGCCAGTCCGCCCGCGTGCGCACCGAAGGCGGCCAGGTCATCACCGGCATGCCGATCGGCACACGCGAACTCGAGGTTTCTCTGTGAAAACGTTGTCTCACCGCCAAGCGGGCGCTTCTGACGTTCCGCTCCGGATGCAAAAAGACCTAAAGTCGCGGCCAGCCCGGTCGAAATACCGTTCATGTTGAGAAGGTCGCTCGTTCAGCGCCCTGTTGGGAGAACATCATGAAAATCGGAAACCCTGCTGAAAAGCCTGCGGCACCCGCCGCTGCCACCACACCGGCAGCGCAATCCGCGCCGCGCACAGCCGCTGAAGCTGGCGCGGCCCCTCAGGCGACGGAAGCCAGCGCCCAGGTAGCGCTGTCGAGCGCGGCCACCAAACTGCTGTCCGGTGACGCTGGTGTTTCGGGCGACTTCGACTCGGAGAAGGTCGAGCGCATCTCGATCGCGATTGAAAAAGGTGAGTACAAGATCAACGCGGAGGCGATCGCCGACAAGCTGATCGCGAACGCCGCCGAGGTGTTGAACAGCACACCCTCCAAGACCTGACAGTCCAACCGAGCGCCGCCTACGCCATGAACCTGCCGTCGCAGAGTCTCTTGCCCGCAGCCACAGGTGCTGCGGTCGAAGTTGCCGATCCCGCGCTGGAGTCGACTTTGAGTGCCGTCGAACACCGCCTGTCGTCGCTGGGCGAAGCCCTGCGCACCCAGGATCTGTCCTCCATCGACCTGCACGCCACCGAATTGCACCGCGCGTTGTCGAACGCCGTCGATCATTTTTCACGCGCTGCGCGCAACGGTCCGGTGCCCCCGGCCTTGCGCCGCCGCTTGGCCAGTGCCGGTGGCACGGTGGCCGCCCAGCGCGAAAGCCTGGCACGCGCCACGGCTGCACTCGATCGCGCGATCGATGTGCTGTTGCCGCGTGAAGCGCCTGTGCTGTATGGCTCGCAAGGCGGCGCCGAACGGTTGACGCGCAGCGGGTCGTTGCTGGCTTGATCGTCACGCGGTTCGCCTGCCTTCGTCGCAGGCGTCTGATCGCTTTCTCCCCTTCTGATTGGCTTGCAGGCAGCCCGCCGGGTCTCGGCCCGGCTGCCGAGTAACTTTCTTCTGCTGGCACAGAAGAAAGTCACCAAAGAAGAGTGCCCGAACACCAGCCATTTGGCTGGCTTGCGTCGGCAACACACCTCCTTCAAAGTCTCTGGCTCGAGAACACACGCCGAACTACTTCGGCGGTTTCCTCGCTCACATTCAGATGACTCGGTATCGACACGGCTCGACCCTGCGGGTCATCGGGCGCGATGACCCGCAGGGTCGAGCTGAAACAAGAACAAGCGGATTGGCGTTAGCGAGGTACTCGTGGCCGGAGTCCGGCGAGCGTTCTCGTGCCAGAGCCTCGGCCATCAGCCTTCTGGCCGCAGCGAGACATCCAAATCGGCTGGTGTTCAGGCCCTCTTTTTGGGTTACCTTTTTCTGGGCCAGCAGAAAAAGGTAACTCGCCTGCCGGGGCGAAATCCCGGCGCGGTGTCACGAGGCGCGACCCATTCGCCAAGCCGAGAATGCGTGTCATGCCCGCAGCCAGACGCCGCCTCATCGCCCACCTCGACATGGACGCCTTCTACGCGTCCGTCGAACTCCTGCGCTACCCCGACCTGCGCGGCCAACCCGTCGTCATCGGCGGCAGCAAAGACCGACAACCGGTGCGGCAACAAGACGGCACCCGCCGCTACGCGACGCTGAGCGACTACGCCGGGCGCGGCGTGATCACCACCTGCACCTACGAGGCCCGCGCGTTCGGCGTGCACTCGGGCATGGGCGTGATGAAGGCAGCCCGGCTGGCGCCCGATGCGGTGCTGCTGCCGGTCGACTTCGACGAATACCGCCGGTATTCACAGCGTTTCAAAGAGGCCGTGCGGGACGTCGCCCCGGTGATCGAGGATCGCGGCATCGACGAGATCTACATCGACCTCACCGATCTGCCCGGCGCGCAGGGCGATGCGGGCCAAGCCGCAGCGCGCTCGCTGAAGGACGCGGTGTTCGATGCCACCGGCCTGACCTGCTCGATCGGAGTCACGCCGAACAAGCTGCTGTCGAAGATCGCCTCTGAACTCGACAAGCCCGACGGCCTGACCCTGCTGGACGCGACCGACATCCCGAGCCGCATCTGGCCGCTGGCTGCGGCCAAGGTCAACGGCATCGGACCGAAGGCGGCGGCGAAGCTGGCAGGGTTCGACCTCCACACCATCGGCGATGTGGCCGCCGCCGATCCGGGCTTTCTGCTGGCCGAGTTCGGGCGCAGCTACGGTGCCTGGCTGCATGCGGCCGCACACGGCCGCGACGACCGGCCCATCGTCACCCACCGCGAGCCGAAGTCGATCAGCCGCGAGACCACCTTCGAACGCGACCTGCACGCGGTACGCGACCGCGCCACGCTGTCGGAAAGCTTCACCCGGCTGTGCGAGCGGCTCGCCAACGACCTGCATCGCAAGGGCTATGCGACCCAGACCGTGGGCATCAAGCTGCGCTACGACGACTTCAGGATCGTCACGCGCGACGTGACGCTGCCGGCGGCGATCGGCGACGCTGCGGCGATCCGCCAGGCCGCCGGGTCGTGCCTGAAGCGCGTCGACTTGTCGCGTCGCCTGCGACTGCTCGGCGTGCGCGCCGGCACACTGGTGATGATGGCGGACGGGGCCGCCCCGCTGGAAACCCAAGGCAAGTCGATCGGGCCGAAAGCCGGCGCCACCACGACGCGCGCATCGCCACCGATAAGTCAGGTCGATCTGCCCTTTATCGATGAATCGGACGACACATCGGCCTGAAGAATGACCCGGACCATCCCGGTTCTTCCATTCAGGACCCTGCTGCTCGCGCAGCCTGGGCGTTACCCACGATGCGCTGCGTTCGATCGTTCGTCCCCCGTCTTGCGTTGCTGCTGGCGATGAGCCTGGCGCATGCCTTGAGCGGGGCACAGGGTTCAATTCCGGAACCGACCGAGCCAACGAACCAACCGCAGGCTCCGCCCGCCACGGTCTCGCAACCGACCCTGCCACCGCCGGTATCGGGTCACCAGGGCAAGCTGCTGCTGGCCTCGGGCGTGAGCAGCATCGACGGCACCGCCGGAGGTGGACTGACGCCGTGGGCGATGACCGGGAGCTATGCGACCGGGGACAGTTTCGGGGCGAGCGCCTACCTGACCCGCGCCGTGGTGCAGGACTACGCGCTGACCGGCTACGGCGCGGCGGTCGCCTGGGGCGATCGCGTCGAAGTCTCGATCGGACGGCAGGACTTCCACACCGGCCAATCGATCGCGCCGCTCGGCTTTCCCGGGCTGCGGCTCAAGCAGACGATCGTCGGGTTGAAGGTGCGCTTGGCGGGCGACGCCATCCTCGACAGCGACCGCCTGATGCCGCAGATCGCCGTGGGCATCCAGTACAAGGACCTCGACGCCGCCAACTTCGCACCGGTGCTTCGATCGCTGGGCGCGCGCACGCAGGGCACCGATTTCTACGTCAGCGCGACCAAGCTGTTCCTCGCGCAGAGCGTGCTGCTCAACGGCACGCTGCGCGCCACCCGCGCCAACCAGAACGGCCTGCTCGGCTTCGGCAGTTCCAGGCAAGACGACTACCGGCTGCAGGCCGAGATGTCTGCGGCGCTGCTGCTGCGCAAGGATGTCGCCCTCGGCATCGAATACCGCTGCAAGCCCGACAACCTGAACGGCGTCGCCTTCGGTCGGGGCCTGCGGGAAGACGACTGGAAAGATGCCTTCATCGCCTGGACGCCAGCCAAGTGGGTGTCGCTGACGCTGGCCTACGTGGACCTCGGCCACATCGTGCCGGCGCTGACGCCGAAGCGGCAGACAGGGACCTACGTGTCTGCCCAGTTTTCCTATTGATACCGACCCACATGACAAAGCTGCCCACCCTGCTGCGTGCGCTGACCTGCCTGTGGGCGCTGGCCCTGTGCGGTGCAACACCGGCCGACGAGCGCAAGCGCCCGGACCAGATGCCCGACAGCTACATCCCGGTTCCGCCATCGGACGACACGCTGTATCAAGCGCTGGGCGGCCGGCAGGGATTGATCCGTCTGGTCGCCGATTTCCGCATCCGGCTGCTCGCCGACCCGCGTCTGGCGCCCTACTTTCGCGACGTCGACGAAACCCAGTTCCGCGAGCGCCTGGTGGTGCAGTTCTGCGAAGTCTCGGGCGGCCCGTGCAAGCAGGCCAAACACAACATGAAGCGGCTGCACAGCGGCGTCGACATCAACAAGGCAGCCTTCAACGCGGTGGTCGAGGTGCTGCAGCAGGCACTGGACGCGCAGGGCGTCGCCTTCCACGCGCAGAACCGGCTGCTCGCGCAGCTGGCGCCGATGCACCGCGACATCGTCAACGTGCGCTGACCCATTTCGGGCCGGCATGCCGGCCACGCGCCGGCGCTTTAGCATCCGGAGATCGGATTCCGGGAAACGCGATGCCCACCATCACAAACATCGAAGACCTGCGCGTGCTCGCCCGGAAGCGGGTGCCGCGGATGTTCTACGACTACGCCGATTCGGGCTCGTGGACCGAGAGCACGTACCGCGCGAACGCGTCGGATTTCCAGCGCATCAAGCTGCGCCAGCGGGTCGCGGTCAACATGCAGAACCGGACCACGCGCACTCAGATGGTCGGCATCGACGCGGCGATGCCGGTGGCGATCGCGCCAACCGGGCTCACCGGCATGCAACACGCCGATGGCGAGATCCTGGCAGCGCGCGCCGCCGAGGCATTCGGCATCCCGTTCACGCTGAGCACGATGAGCATCTGCTCGATCGAGGACATCGCGGCGCACACGACCGCGCCGTTCTGGTTCCAGCTCTACGTGATGAAGGACCGCGGCTTCATCGAACGGCTGATTGAGCGAGCACGCGCCGCGAAGTGCAGCGCGCTGATGCTGACGCTCGACCTGCAGATCCTCGGCCAGCGCCACAAGGACATCAAGAACGGCCTCAGTGCGCCGCCCAGACCGACGCTCGCCAATCTGATCAACCTCGCCACCAAACCACGCTGGTGCCTCGGCATGCTGGGCACGAAGCGGCGCAGCTTCGGCAACATCGTCGGCCACGCGCAGGGCGTCGGCGACCTGTCGTCGCTCAGTTCGTGGACCGCCGAACAGTTCGATCCGGGCCTGAACTGGGCCGATGTCGAATGGATCAAGAAGCGCTGGGGCGGCAAGCTGATCCTGAAGGGCATCATGGACGCCGAAGACGCGCGCCTGGCCGCCGACAGCGGCGCCGACGCGCTGATCGTGTCGAACCACGGCGGGCGCCAGCTCGACGGCGCGCCGTCGTCGATCGCCGCGCTGCCCGCCATCGCCGAGGCGGTCGGTCCGCGCATCGAGGTCTGGATGGACGGCGGCATCCGCAGCGGGCAGGACGTGCTGAAGGCCTGGGCGCTGGGCGCGCGCGGCACGCTGATCGGCCGCAGCTTCCTCTACGGACTGGGCGCGATGGGCGAGGCCGGCGTGACCCGCTGCCTGGAAATCATCCGCAACGAACTCGACCTGACGATGGCCTTCTGCGGCCACACCGACATCCGCACCGTCGACCGCAACATCCTGCTGCCCGGCACCTACTGAGCAGCTGCGCCTGACGCGGGTGCCTACAGAGATGGCCGTTGCGGGAGAACTGAATCGTTTAAGCGGACACCGCCTTCAACCGCGCCCGGTAAGCCCCCACCATCACCAACAACCCCGGAATCAGGATCGCCCCCCAGATGATCTTGTCCAGGTGCTGCTTGACCCACGGAATGTTGCCGAACAGGTACCCGGCGGTGGTGACGCCGCCGACCCACAACAGCGCGCCGGCCACGTCGTAGAAGGTGAACTTGGCGCGCGACATCTGCGCCACGCCGGCCACGAAGGGCGCGAAGGTGCGCAGGAACGGCATGAAGCGCGCGGCGACGATGGTGATGCCGCCGTACTTCTCGTAAAACGCATGCGCCTGCTCGAACGCGCGCTTGTTGAAGAAGCGCGAGTTCTCCCACTGGAACACCTTCGGCCCGAAATATCGCCCGATCGCGTAGTTGCTCTGGTTTCCGAGGATGGCCGCCGCGATCAGCAGCGCCATCGCCAGCGGCAGGCTCATCAGCCCAGCACCGCACAGCGCACCGACCACGAACAGCAGCGAATCACCCGGCAGGAACGGCATCACGACGACGCCCGTCTCGACGAAGATGATGGCGAACAGCAGCGCATACACCCAGGTTCCGTAGGTCTGCACGAAGTTCACGAGGTGCACGTCGACGTGCAGGATGAAGTCGATCAGCACCGAGACAATTTCCATGGGATCAAATTATGGAGGGGCCTCGGTGACGGTCATGGGGCGACGCAGGTCACCATCGCTGCGGCGGGCGGCGCGACGTGTGAAATACGCGCAGGATTTGGACGCTGTCGCCACGCACGCGGTAAGGCACGAGAAAGCGGGTCTGACCGACCACCAGCTCGCGCGTTCCCGGCACTCGGCCTGGACGCCCCAATCCCGGTTGCTCTGACAGCATCGCAACCGCGCCGAGGATGTGCGCCACCACGAGGCGCGCGGCAACCACATCGTCATTGGCGATGTAGGTGGCCTCTTCGTCCAGGTTGCGCAAGGCGGTGCGCAACCATTCAACGCGCATTCACCTTCCACTTCTTGGCGATGGCGGCGACGTCCTTGTCGCTGGCGAAGTCGTTGTCGTCGGCCTCTGCGAGCGCAGTTTGGATTTCGCCGATCTGCCACTCGTTGTTTTCGACGAACTGGCGGATCGCCTCGGCAGCGAGGAAGGACTTGCTGCGCTGGGTCGCCTCGGCCAGTTGATCCAGGCGATCCTTGATGTCGTCTTCAAGGCGGAAGGTCATCGTCGTTGACATGATGTACTCGTTCGCATGTGTTTGTGTACATCGTACTACGCCTAATCGGCATGGTGTCCAGCAGGCCATCCCGTGGACACGGTTTCTACAATCATCAGATGAACGCCCGTGGGCCCCACACAACGCGCCGCCCGATCCGGGAACTGCCCGATGAACTGATCAGCCAGATCGCCGCCGGCGAGGTGGTCGAACGGCCGGCGTCGGTGGTGCGCGAACTGGTCGACAACGCGCTCGACGCAGGCGCTGGCGAAGTGACCGTCAAGCTGATCGGCGGCGGGATCCGCGCGGTGCTGGTCGAGGACGACGGCCACGGCCTGCCGGCCGCCGAACTGCCGCTGGCCCTGCGTCGCCACGCCACCAGCAAGATCGAGTCGCTGGGCGATCTGGAAAGCGTGGCGACGATGGGTTTTCGCGGCGAGGCGCTGGCCGCGATCGCCTCGGTGGCCGAGGTGTCGATCGCGAGCCGCTGCGCCGACGATGCGCAGGCACGGCGGCTCGATGCACGCTCGGGCGAAATCACCCCGGCCGCGCGCGGCGTCGGCACCAGTGTCGAAGTGCGCGAGCTGTTTTTCAGCACGCCGGCGCGCCGCAAGTTCCTGAAGACCGAATCCACCGAGCTTGCGCATTGCGTCGAGGCGGTTCGACGACACGCGCTGACACGTCCGGATGTGTCGTTCGCGGTGTGGCACGAAGGCAAGCTGGTGCAGCAGTGGCGCCGCGCCGAGGCCGAGGCCCGCTTGCGCGACGTGCTGGGCGCCGAGTTCGTCGCCGACAGCCGCGCGGTGTCGCTCGACCTCGGCGTGCTGCGCGTCAGCGGCCGCGCCGGCACGCCGGCCTCGGCGCGCAGCCGCGCCGATCAGCAATACGTTTACGTCAACGGCCGCTTCGTGCGCGACAAGCTGATCGCGCACGGCGTGCGCAGCGCCTACGAAGACGTGCTGCACGGCGGGCGGCAACCGGCCTACGTGCTGTTCATCGACATCGCGCCGGATCGCGTCGACGTGAACGTGCACCCGACCAAGATCGAGGTGCGCTTCCGCGAATCGCGCGAGGTGCATCAGGCCGTTCGGCGCGCGGTCGAGGCGTCGCTGGCCGAGGCGATTGCCGGCGCAGCAGCAGCCATGCAGACGGACGCGGTCGGCATGCCGCAAAGCGCACTCGGGTGGCTGGCTTCGGCCCCTGACCCGGCAGGCAACATCGCATGGGGACGAACCGACGCCCGCAACGATCGCTACGGCGGCACACCGAGCAGCGCGCAGGTTGCGCTGAGCCTGCATCAGGCCACGGTGCTGTTTGCGCAGGAGCCGGCGGCACGCTGGGCGTCCGACGTCCTCGGTGGCGACGCTGCCCGTGTCGATCCGTCGATCACAGGTTCAACGACAACAGACGATCACGGCGCCTCCACACGACCGCTCGGTCAGGCCGTCGCGCAGATCGCCGGCATCTACGTGCTGGCCGAGAACGCTCAGGGGTTGGTTATCGTCGACATGCACGCGGCGCACGAACGCGTGGTCTACGAGAGATTGAAGGCGAGCCTGGCCGCGTCGCGCATCGAGGCGCAGCCGCTGCTGATTCCGGCCACCTTCGCCGCCACCGTCGCCGAGATCGCAACGGCCGAAGCGCACGGCGACACGCTGCGCACGCTGGGCCTCGACATCTCGCCACTGTCGCCGACCGTGCTGGCGGTGAGATCGCAGCCCGCCGCGCTCAGCGGCAGCGACGTGGTCGACCTCGCGCGCAGCGTGTTGGCCGAACTGGCCGAGCACGAGGCGAGCAGCGTGGTTCAGCGCGCCCAGCACGAGATCCTGTCGACCATGGCCTGCCACGGCGCCGTGCGCGCGAACCGTCAGCTAACGCTGGACGAGATGAACGCACTGCTGCGCGACATGGAGCGCACCGAGCGCGCCGACCAGTGCAACCACGGCCGCCCGACCTGGCGACAGATCACGCGGCGCGAGCTCGACGCGCTGTTCTGGCGCGGGCGCTGAAGCCCCGATCAACGCCGAGAGGCGCCCTTTCCCCGCACACCGACTGGACCCGCATGGCCACGCTGAAGATCAAACCCAAGAACCCCGCCGACCCGACGACGCGCAGCGAGCGCGCCCCGGTGCGCGGAAGCGGCATGGGCGTGCGCCGACGGCCGACGCTGGCCGAGGCGCAGGCCGATCGGGCGCGACGCGACGCGCAACCGCCGATGGATCGGCCGGACCGCACGCCGCCGACCCGCGCGCCGTTTCGATCGGATGCCCGTCCGGGTTCCGATCCACGAAACGCGCCGCGCGCTCCGAGAACACCGAGACCAGCCGAGCGGTCGGCTGAACCTCGCCGAGATCCGCGCAACGAGCAGCGAAGTGGTGAGCCGCGCCAGGAGCGAAGAGAGGGCCCGCCACCTCGGCCCAGCACGCGCGACCGCGAGGCCTCGGCAGACCGCAAGCGCGCTGCCGACTCGCCACGGGGCCGTCCGCCGCAGGAGCGCCCCCCGCGCCGCTCGGAGCCGCCCCGCGGGCCCGAACAGCAGCAGCAGCCCCGCTCCGGCGATCGCCAGGCGGACCGTCCGCCCATCATTGCCCAGCCGCGCTTCCCGGTCAGCCCGCCCGCGCGGCCACCGGAACGCCCGCTGGAGCGACCTTTCGAGCGGCCGCCGCAGCGTCCACCCGAGGCCAAGCGCCGCCACGTCGCGCGCCCGGTTCGCGATGACGACGACGACGATCGCGGCCCGTTCCACCAGACGCCCGAAGCCGCGCCCGGCAGCCTGCGGCTGTCCAAACGCATGAGCGAGCTCGGCCTCGCGTCGCGCCGCGAAGCCGACGAATGGATCGAGAAGGGCTGGGTCCGCGTCGACGGCGACATCGTCAAGGAACTCGGCTCGCGCGTGCTGCCCGAGCAGCGCATCACGATCGATGCGCGCGCCAAGTTCCAGCAGGCGCAGAAGGTGACGGTCATCATCAACAAGCCGATCGGCTACGTCAGCGGCCAGGCCGAAGACGGCTACGAACCGGCGGTGGTGCTGGTGAAGCCCGAGAACCAGTGGAGCGAAGACCAGTCCGGCACGCGCTTCCTGCGCGAGCACCTGCGCAGCCTGGTGCCCGCCGGCCGACTCGACATCGACTCGATCGGGCTGCTGGTGCTGACGCAGGACGGCCGCATCGCCAAGCAATTGATCGGCGAGGACAGCGCGATCGAGAAGGAATACCTGGTGCGCGTGGCCGGGCCGCTGGGCGTGGGGCCGGCATCGAGCGAGCTGTCGCCCGACGACCTGGAGCAGCTGCGCCACGGCCTCGAACTCGACGGCGAAGCGCTGAAGCCGGCCGTCGTCGAATGGCTCAACGACGACCAGCTGCGCTTCGTGCTGCAAGAAGGCAAGAAGCGCCAGATCCGCCGCATGTGCGAAGCCGTCGGCCTGAAGGTGATCGGCCTCAAGCGCGTGCGCATCGGCAGCGTGATGCTCGGGGACCTGCCGGTGGGGCAGTGGCGCTACCTGCGCGCAGACGAGAGCTTCGCCTGACGTGGCGGCCTCCACGAACACGCCGAACCTGCTGACGGCGGGCCCGCTGCTCTGCCTCGCCGGCCCCACCGCCTCTGGCAAGACCGCCGCCGCACTGGCGATTGCGCAGGCATTCGCCGAGCAGAAGCCACCGCTTCTGGTCGAGATCATCAGCGTCGACTCGGCGCTGGTCTATCGCGGCATGGACATCGGCACCGCGAAACCGACTGCGGCTGAACTCGCTGCGGTGCCACATCACCTGATCGACCTGATCGACCCTTCCGAGGCCTATTCGGCGGCGCGCTTCGTCGGCGATGCGCAGCGGCTGATCGGCGAGATACGCGCACGCGGGCACCTGCCGCTGCTGGTCGGCGGAACGATGCTGTACTTCAAGGCGCTGTTCGAGGGACTCGACGCGATGCCGGCGGCAGACCGCGCCGTGCGCGCCGCCCTCGACGCGCAATGCGAGCGCGAGGGCCTGCATGCGCTGTACCGCGAGCTGCAGCGCGTCGACCCGGTCACCGCCGCGCGGCTGGCGCCGGGCGATCGGCAGCGCATCCAGCGCGCTCTCGAGGTGCACCGGGTCAGCGGCCTGCCGCTGTCGTCGTTCCACCAGCAGAAGGCCGCAGTCGAGATGCCGCCGCTGATCTCGCTCGAACCCAGCGACCGCGCTTGGCTGCATCAGCGCATCGAGGAGCGATTCGCGCAGATGCTCGATGCGGGCCTGGTCGACGAGGTGCAGGCGCTGATGCAGCGCGGCGATCTGCATGCCGACCTGCCCTCGATGCGCTGCGTCGGCTACCGGCAGACCTGGGAAGCGCTGGAGGCCGACGACCTGAGCGAGCTGCCGGAGCGCGGCATCGCCGCCACCCGCCAGTTGGCCAAGCGCCAACTGACGTGGTTGCGCAGCATGCCGCAGCGACACGTGGTGGCGTGCGATGCAGATGACGCGCAAGCCCAGGTGGTGGCCCTGGCGCTGCGCCTGGCCGATCTGCTGGCCGCGCCAACGACGCCGTCAGCGTGATCTGACGTTGTCGGCTCAGGCGCCGCGTCAGCGCGCCGCAGCAGCGGCAGCTGACGCCTTCACGACGATGCGGATCAGCGCGACATCACCGCCACCACCCATCGCCGAAACCGAAAACCGCAGCGGATCGGCGCCGCGACTGACCAGGTAGTCGCGCGTGCTCGCGGCGCGTTCCAGCGCCAGCGTGCTGCCCTTGCTCTTCGGGTCGCCGGGCGCCGCGACGACCCAGCTGCCGCCACGCGTCGCCGGGCTGCCGGCCAGCCGGTCGAGCAGCGCGCCCAGCGGCGGTTTGACGACGGCGCGGCCGGCATCGAAGCTGAACTTCAGCGGCACCTCGGCGCGCAGGCTGCCATCGCCGTCCATCGCCAGCGTGACCGGCGTGCCCTGAAACAGGTCGCCGAGGCGTTGGCGTTCCTGGGCCAGCGTCGGTCGGGGTGCGGCCGTGCCTTTCGCGGGCGCGGTCGAGGTGGGCGTTGTGCTGCACGCACCCAGACACGTGGCGACGCCGAACAGGACGGCCACGAGCAGCGGCGACAACGAATCGCGAGTCATGCGTTTCAATGTAGCGTGCCTCGCCGATCGTTCGCGGTCGAGATCGCTACAAGGCGTCACCGCAGGGCCATTGCCACGCGACGACGCTGGGTGAGATGGCAGCGTCGACAATCGCGCCGCCTGCCCGTGTCGCAGGCATCCCATTCGCCCACCCTGCCCGCGCATGCCGCTGCTCGACGTCCGCTCCCTGTCCAAGCGCTACGGCACCGCGCCGGTGTTCTCGAACGTCGACCTGCAGGTGGCGCGTGGCGAGTTCGTCGCGATCCTCGGCGAATCGGGTGTCGGCAAGTCGACGCTGCTGAATTGCATCGCCGGGCTGGACACGGTGCAGGCCGGATCGGTGCGCATCGCGGGCACCGACATCACCGCGCTGGCCGAGCCGGCGCAGGCGCTGTTCCGACGCCAGCACCTGGGCTTCGTGTTCCAGGCCTTCCACGTGCTGCCACACCTGAGCGTCGCGCACAACGTCGGGCTGCCTCTGCTGCTGCAACATCAACCGGACGCCGCGCGCGTGCACGAGGTGCTGCGGGCGGTCGGGCTCGACGCGCTGGCCGACCGCCTGCCGCAGACCTTGTCGGGCGGCCAGTTGCAGCGCGTCGCGATCGCGCGGGCGCTGGTGCACCGGCCCCGGCTGATCCTGGCCGACGAGCCCACCGGCAACCTCGACCCGGCGACCGCCGACAAGGTGCTGGACCTGCTGTCGACGCAGGTGCGCCAGCACGGCGCGGCCTGCGTGCTGGTCACGCATTCGCGTGCTGCGGCGGCGCGGGCGGACCGGGTGCTGACGCTGACCAGCGACGGCATGGTGAACTGCCCCTCTCCCCCTGGGAGAGGGTAGGGGGCGGAGGGCACAAAACCCATGCTCGCGCTGCTGACGCACCTGACCTGGCCCGAATGGCGGCACCACCCGTGGCGCCAACTGGCGGCGCTGCTGGCGGTCGTGCTGGGCGTGGCGCTGGCGTTCTCAGTGCAGTTGATCAACCAGTCGGCGCTCAGCGAGTTCAGCGCGGCGGTGCGCTCGATCAACGGCCAGCCCGACTTCGAGCTGCGCGGCCAGCGCGGTGGCTTCGACGAGAGCCTGTACGAGCGTGTCGCCAAGCACCCGGACATTGCGCTCGCCAGCCCGGTCGTCGAGGTCGAGACGCTGGCGCTGACCGTCGATGCGCAGGGCGATGGCAACACCAGAACGAAGCGCGTGCCCATGCGCGTGCTGGGCATCGATGCGCTGGTCGCGGCGCCGCTGTCACCAGCGCTGCTGCCGAAGCTGTCGGCGCCGAATGGAAGCAACGGGGGCGAACCCGATCGCCTGGGCCTGTTCGACCCGGCGGCCGTGTCGCTGAACGCGGCCGCACGCCAGCAGCTCGGCGCCATCGACACGCTGCGCGTACAGGCTCCCAACGGCATCGTGGCGCTGCGCGTGCATGGCAGCGTCGCAGCCGGCGGGCCACCGCTCGCGGTGATGGACATCGCCGGCGCGCAGGCGCAGTTCGGCCTGCTCGGCAAGCTGAGTCGCATCGACGTGCGGTTGAAGCCGGGAGCAGATCGCCAGAAGGTCGTGGCCTCGCTGGCCTTGCAGGACTTTGCCGCGCAGGGCGTGCGCGCGGCCGCACCCGACGAGGCGGCGCAACGCGTCTCGAACGTGTCGCGCGCCTACCGCGTCAACCTGACCGTGCTGGCGCTGGTGGCGCTGTTCACCGGCGCGTTCCTGGTGTTCTCGATCCAGTCGCTGTCGGTCGCGCAGCGGCAGCCGCAGTTCGCCTTGCTCGGCGTGCTCGGCCTCGGCGCAGGTCAGCGGCTGCGGCTGGTGCTGGCCGAGTCGGCGCTGATCGGCGTGGCGGGCAGCATGCTCGGTCTGGCGCTCGGCACCGCGCTGGCAGCGGCGGCGCTGCGACTGCTGTCGGGTGATCTTGGCGGGGGCTACTTTCCGGGCGTGACGCCGACGCTGCATTTCAGCGTGCCGGCGGCGCTGGTCTACGGTGGGCTCGGCGTCGCCGCCGCGCTGGTCGGTGGATGGTTGCCGGCGCGCGAGGCGAAGCGGCTCGCGCCGGCGCAAGCCTTGAAGGGGCTCGGCGACTCCAGCCAGCTCGAAACTGCAGCATGGCTCGGTCCGGCAGTGATCGCGGTGGCGCTGGCACTGCTGCTGGCGCCACCGATCCTCGACATGCCGCTCGCCGCTTACCTTTCGGTGGCGCTGCTGCTGCTCGGTGGCATCGTCTGCGTGCCGGGCGGTGTCGGTCTGCTGCTGCGCGCGATCGCGCCGCCTCGGCAGGCGCTGGCGCTGCTGGCGGTCGAGCGCGCCCGGCACCAGCGCCGCACCGCCACCGTCGCGGTGGCCGGCGTGGTGGCCAGCCTGGCGCTGTCGGTCGCGCTGACGGTGATGGTCGCCAGCTTCCGCGACTCGATCACGACCTGGCTGGACACCGTGCTGCCGGCCGATCTGTACGCACGTGCCGGCGCCTCGACGGGTGGCAGCGATGTGATCACGCTGGCACCCGGCTGGGTGCGTGAGGCAGCCCGCATCGAAGGCGTCGCACGCATCGAGACGCTGCGCGTGTCGTCGGTACAGATCGATCCGGCGCAACCGGCGGTGGCATTGATCGCCCGGCCGCTGGCCGACCCGGCGCGATCGCTGCCACTGGTCGGCGAACTGGTTCCACTGCCTGCGGGTGAAACAGCGGCTTATGTCAGCGAGGCGATGGTCACGCTGTACGGCGCGTCACCCGGCACGCGGTTGCTGCTGCCACTGCCCAACGGACAACGAGCGAACGTGTTCGTGTGCGGCGTGTGGCGCGACTACGCGCGGCAGCACGGCGCGGTCGCGCTGGCCAGCGGCGACTGGCAGCGGTTGACCGGCGACACCCGCATCAACGACCTCGCGCTGTGGCTGCAACCGGGCACCGACGCCGGCCGGGTGCAGCAGCAGCTGCGCGCGCTGGCGGCCCGTCACGGCATGGATGGCGAGCTGCTCGAGTTCGCCTCGGCCGGCGAGATCCGCGCGATCTCGCTGCGCATCTTCGACCGCAGCTTCGCGGTCACCTACTGGCTACAGGGCGTGGCGATCGCGATCGGCCTGTTCGGCATCGCGGCCAGCTTCTCGGCGCAGGTGCTGGCGCGCCGCAAGGAATTCGGCCTGCTCGCCCACCTGGGGCTGACGCGGCGCCAGGTGCTGACGGTGGTGACCGCCGAGGGTGCGGTGTGGACAGCCGCCGGAGCGCTGCTCGGCCTCGCGCTGGGCATCGCGGTCAGCGTGGTGCTGGTGAAGGTGGTCAATCCGCAGAGCTTCCACTGGACGATGGACCTGATGCTGCCCTGGGCACGGCTGGCCGCGCTGTGCGCCACGGTGATCGCAGCGGGCACGCTCACCGCCGGCCTGGCCGCCCGCCGCGCCGCCGGACGCGACATGGCGCTGGCGGTCAAGGAAGACTGGTGACGCAAGCGATGCGTCACCACGGTCCACTCAGCCCGGTGGTGCCGTGACCAGCTTGGCCGCGCGGCCCTTCAGTTCCAGCAATTCGCTCGGGGTCACCGAGTACTTGCCGGTCAGCACGTCGACATCGACGCGGAATTCGATTTCCTTGCCGCGATGGGACAGCATGCCCGACGTGAACTCGTAGTCCTCGTCGTCGGCCGGCAGGCCCTGGAGGTCGATGTCGTGGTCCTCGTACTGGATCGCGCGGATCTCGCCACTGGCAAGGTCGAGCGTCCCGGTCGACTTGATGATCGACTCGGACAATTCGTCGAACAACGTGATCGGCACCATCAAGTTCAAATCTGCTCTCCTCACCGGTGACTGCGCGCCTGCCGCGCAGCCTTCCCCCAGCGGGACGGCCTGCGAGGCGCGGCCCGCATTGTCGTTGCTTCGCGGTCCCCGGTGTCGCGCGTGCCGAACCCTCGTCACGTGCAGGTAGGCTTGCGCCTGATGCCCTACACCCTGCAAGCCCCGGTGCACAGCGAGCAGCTCATACGCAAGAGCCGCTTCATCGCGTGTGTGCAGCCGATTCAGGGCCGCGCCGAGGCGTTGGCGGTGGTGGCCTCGCTGCGCGCACAGCACCCGGGCGCAGCGCACGTCTGCTGGGCCCTGCTGGCCGGCGGGCAGTCGGCGGCCGTGGACGACGGCGAGCCCGGCGGCACGGCCGGCCGGCCGATGATGGAGGTGCTGAGGCACCAGGACCTCGACAGCGTGCTGGCCACGGTGGTGCGCTACTTCGGCGGCGTGAAGCTCGGCGCCGGCGGCCTGTTGCGCGCCTACACCGATGCCGTCGCGCAGGCGTTGATCGGTGCCGTCAAGGTGCCGCAGCAACGCCTGAAGACGCTGCGCTGCAGCGTGCCTTACGCACTGGAGGGTCTGCTGCGCCGCGAGATCCAAGCAGCCGGGCATGCGCTGCTCGACGTGAAACACGGCGACAGCGTCGCGCTGGCGCTCAGCCTGCCAGACACGCAGGTCGTGGACTTCGTGCGCCGCATCGACGATGCAGCGCAGGGGCAGGTTCAGTGGTTGTCGACGGCGGAGTAAGGTTCGACCTGCGAACATCGACCCAGCCGAACCTTTCCGAGAGCCAAGCCATGACGATGCGACTCCTGCTGACACGACTGAGCGGCTGCGCCGTGCTGATCGGGCTGAGCATCGTGCCGCTGGCCGCCGCAGCCTGGGACATGACTGGAACCCGCGCGCTGACGCTGCATGCCCGCAACGGTGATGCGGTGAAGCTCGGCACGGTTCAGTTCACACCACAGGCCGATGGCCGCACCGGCTTCGTCGTGACGATCGAGCCCGAGAGCGTCAAGGACTACTTCCTGTCGATGAAGGAGTTCAAGTGCGTCGATGGATCGGGCGAGATCCTGTGCCACGTGCCCTACCCCTACCCGCAGCCCGGCACCGTGAAGGCGAACGACTACGCCTGGCTGGAGCACTCGCTGATGTTCATGTTCAAGACGCCGGCCGAGTTCGGAGCGAGGCTCTGGAACGGCATCTACTTTCAGCTGCATCTCACCGAACAGGGGCTGGAGGGCCGACCCCAAGCCATCGACCTGAACCAGATCAGCGCGCCGCCGGACAAGCCCCATGTGCCGCCCTACCGCGCGGCGCTGCGCAGTGACATCCCCGCCCCTCAGCGGTGGTTCAACCGACTGACGATCGAGTGAGGAACACGCCCGACGTCGCCCCAGGTCGACGCTCGCGATGAACAGACTCGGGCTGCTGGTTCAGCACTGAAGCGCGGAGCTGAAAGCCCCTGGTCATCTCACCCGAAGATCGGGAACCCCTCGAATCGTCCCCGCAGCACCTGCTGCGCATCGGCACCCAGCCACCCGTCGATCAAGGTGGCGTAGACACGCCGGAAGTCGGTGGTGTGGATCAGGTTGTCGCCCTCGTCGAGTTGCGTCAGGCTGGGCAGCGTGCCGTAGTGGCCACCCCGCACCGGCTGCCCGATGACGTACATGTGGTTGGCGGTGCCGTGGTCGGTGCCGAGGCTGGTGTTCTCGGGCACGCGTCGGCCGAACTCCGAAAACACCAGCAGCGTCACGTCCTTGGCCCGGCCGATGCGCTCCAGGTCGCGCATGAATGCACTGACCGCATCCGACGCGTAGGTCAGCAGGCGCTGGTGCAGTTCGGCCTGCTGCACATGGGTGTCGAAGGCGTTGTGACGGAACGCGGTGTAGTACAGCCGCGTCGGCAGCTTGGCGTCGATCAGCGCGGCCACCTTGTTCAGGTCGAGCGCATTGATGCCGTAGTCGACTGGCGTCTTGTAGCGGGCACAGGCCTCGCGCACGAGCTGCGATGACTCGCGCGCACTGATTGCCACGTCGCGTATGAAGCGCAGGCTGGCCGAGTCCTGCGACTGGGCTTCGGGCACGGTGTCGAGCAGCGCGCGTTCCTCGTACAAGCCCTTGCGCATGAAGCGCTTCGGGTCGTCGAAGGACACCGGCAGATGGTGGCGTGCACGCACCGCCAGCGTCTGGGTCTCGTCGATGTTGACGATGAAGTTGGGCGTGAGCTTCGGATCGATCGCATCGGCCAGGCGACCGATCCAGCCGTACTCCTCGCCGCTGTTGGGCATCGCGGTATGCCAGTAGGCGGCCGACGTGAAATGAGAGAACGACGGCTGCGTGTAGCCGCAGCCGTGCACCACGGCCATGCGACCGTCCTTGAACAACCGCTCGAAGCCGGCCATGCCGGGGCTGAAGCCATGGTGGTCGTCGATCACCCGCAACTGCTGGCGACGGATGCCCAGCTTCGGCCGATGCCGGTAGTAGGCATCGTCGCCGTACGGCACCAGTGTGTTGAGTCCGTCGTTGCCGCCCGAAAGCTCCAGCACGACCAGGATGCGCTGGTCGTCGGGCGCAGTGGCGGCAGCGCGGGCCTGCTGCAATGCGCCGGGCACACCGGTCAGCCAGCCGGCGCCGAGCAGACCGGCCTGCAACGCGGTGCGTCGGCTCAGCAATCCATCGAATGAAGAAGGCTTGTGCATGGTGGATTCAGAAGACGGCCGGTCAGCCGAGCTGGTATTCGGGCAGCGACAGGATCAGGTGCAGCGTCTGCCGCAGCGGCTCGTCGAGGTAGCTGCGCGCGGCGTCGAGGTCGGTGGTGCCGAGCTCGTGCTGAAGGAATTCGGTGAGCCGTGCGCGAGTGGTCGGCGCCACGGGCACGGCGACGAAGCGCCGCAGCAACGCATTGACCGCGTCGCTGGCGGTGCGGCAACCTTCGGCCAGAACCATCCGCGACAGCTCCAGCCGGGCAGGCGCGCGCGGGATCGGCTTGACGCGCTCGAGCGCCATCTGCCAGCCGCGGTAGCTCGCCAGCCGGGTGTTGAACTCCTCGTCGCGGTCGGCCATCTGGTTCGACATCGAGCTCATGTCGGTGCCTTCGAGCTTCGTTGCCGTGCTGACGTCGATGCCCAGCGCCAGCTTCTCGCTCAGTTCGCGGATCTTGTAGTCGCCCGCCGGGTAGCGATCGGGCGGGATGAAGTTGATGTCCGGGAAGACCACGTCATAAGCGAAGTTGCTGCGCGCGATCAGCAGCCCCGGCGTGATCCAGCTGCGGCCCTGGGCCCAGCCCGCGACGGTGGGTGGGTAGAAAAGCTTCTGGCCCAGCGAATCGGTGACCTCGTTGAAGTCCGGTACGCCCGGCACTTGCTTCAGGCCGGCCTGGCGGTAGGTCGAGACCACCAGTTCCACCGGCGGGCGCACGCGGCTGGCCACCGAAGCGGGGCTGTAGAAATCGCGCGACAGGAAGAGGGTCTCCAGCAGGTCGGCGATGTCGTAGCCGCTGGCGCGCAGGCGCGCGCCCAGCTGGGTGCGCAGCGTCGGAGACAGGTCCTGGCGCACGAAGTACATGTAGAGCTTGCCGGCGATGAATTCGCCGGCCGCCGGCTGGGCCAGCAGCGTGTCGATCACGTCGATGCCGTCGAGCGGGCCTTCGCGGCCGAGCACCCGCTTGATGCCGTCGTCGTGGCGCACCGCATCGATGGTGAACGTCAGATCCTGTGCGTTCCAGCCAGTGAAGGCGCGGGCGGCTTCGCGGATGTCGTGCTCGCTGTAGTGGCCGACGCCCAGCGTGAACATCTCCATGATCTCGCGGGCGAAGTTCTCGTTCGGCGCGCCCTTGACGTTCACGCCGGCGTCCAGGAAGGCCAGCATCGCCGGGTCCTGAGCCACACCGATCATCAGTTCGCGGAAGCTGCCGTTGCCCTTCTCGCGGAACAGCATGTTCTGCTGCAGCATCTTGCGGTAGTCGCGCACCTTCTCTTCGCTGGTGGCGAAATGACCGTGCCAGAACAGTGCCAGTTTTTCCTGCAACGGACGCGGCGTGACCAGCATGCGCTGCGCCCACCAGTACGACAGCCGGTGCGTTTCGAGGCGGCTGGCGCGCAGCCAGTAGAAGAACTTGTTGGTCACCGGCTGCAGCCGGCGGTTGTTGCCTTCCGGCTTGGCGGCGACACCGATCGCCTGACCATCGCGCTTGGCGGCGTCGGTGGTGGCCGGCCGCGACGCCGGAAACGGCTCGAGGCTGGCGTCGTGCAGGTCCGATTCGTCGAACGGCACGAAGTTGTCTGGAACGGATTGCCAGCGCACCAGCCTGCGCACCGCCTCGCGCGGGCCCGCCTGGGCCAGCTCGGCGATCTCGTCGGGCCGGCCGCCGAAGCCAGCACGCTGCAGCAGGTGAGCAGCCGAAGCAGAGGTCCATTGGGCCTCGTCGATCGGCCGCAGATCGTCCTTGCCATCGGGCGGCGACATCGCAAATGCCGACGAAGCGATCGACACAACCCAGCACAGGCAGGCAAGCAGCAGCGGTCTCATCGGGACGAGTCGGTTCATGAACGGAAGGATGACACGGCAGGGCAGCATGCCACGCCGAATCCTAGGGTTCAGCGGGGCGGCGGTCACTCCAGATTTTCATGAAATGACGTTTGAACCGCCGGTCCTTGCAGTTGACTGGGGACGGTTGCAGGTTGCCTGCGATGCGATCAACGCTGAACCTGCTGGCAATCTCCAGCTCGTCACCACGATCAGGGACGGGCGATCACCGGTCACCTTGCGCTGGCCGATAAGCGGCGGACTCAGAGGGTTACTCGAAACCTCATCGCGACACGCCGGGACCTAGAATCTTTTCGACATGGTTTCAAGACTCGTTGCGCTGCTTGTTGCACTGGTTGTTTTCTGGTCCGGTTTCGCGGCTCAGGAAACATCCATCACGTTCTCGATGGCCAACGCCGAACAGCAAGTCGATGCACGATCCCTGGGTGATCCGTTGGATCGCATGGCGGGCGAGTCGGCGAATGCACAGCATCCCGACGAGTTGCCTGCGCCGGCCTGTGCCGAAGCCCAGGCCGACCTGCCGGCCATCTTGACGGACGGGGTACTCCTGCCAGCCCCGTTGCTGGTCATGGCGCGTCCGCGCCCCTATGCCGCGATCACGCGGCTGTCACCTGACCTGGACGGACCCCAGCGTCCACCCTGCGCGCACGCTCTCATCGCGTGAGCCTTGCTGCGGCTTGTCCGCAGCCCCATGACCCCATCCGACCGCGCCGCGTGCCTTCCCCAGGCAGGGCGCTGCGGTGACGCATCCAAGCCATGGAATTCCTCTTCGACACCAACCTGTGGATCGCCTTCGCGATGCTCACCGCCCTGGAAATAGTCCTCGGCGTGGACAACATCATCTTCATCTCGATCCTCGTGGGTCGCTTGCCTGCACACCTTCGTGACAAGGCACGGCGCCTGGGCCTGGGCTTCGCGATGATCTCGCGGCTGCTGCTGCTGTTCTCGCTGAGCTGGGTGATGGGCCTCACCACCGACCTGTTCAACGTGGTCGGACAAGGCATCAGCGGCCGCGATCTGGTGCTGCTGTTCGGGGGCCTGTTCCTGTTGTGGAAGGCCTCGCACGAAATCTTCGTCGAGGTCGAGGCTCAGGAGCAGCACGGTCCGCCCGCGACCGACGAAGTCCAGATCAAGGCGGCCGGCAAGAAGCTTTTCTGGAGCGTCATCGGCCAGATCGCGGTGATCGACATCGTGTTCTCGCTGGACTCGGTGATCACCGCCGTCGGCATGGTCGATGAGATCGGCGTCATGGTCGCAGCCGTGGTCACCTCGGTCGCCGTGATGCTCGTGGCCGCCAAGCCCATCGGCGAGTTCGTCGACCGCCATCCGTCCGTCAAGGTGCTGGCGCTGGCCTTCCTCGTCATGGTCGGCATGGCGCTCACGGCCGAAGCCTTCGATGTGGCCATCCCGAAGGGCTACATCTATGCCGCGATGGCGTTCTCGCTGGCCGTCGAGGCGCTCAACATCCGCGCACGCGCCAAACGCCGTTCCCTGGCCGCATCCTGATCCGGCACGTCATCCATCCACCCGTTCAAGCCCGACTCTCTGAAGGAAACACCATGAACCCACTGTCTTCTACCCCTGTGTCCACCTATGACGACAGCTCGACCGCCGTGCAGCGCAACCGCGTGCTGCGCAACACCTACTGGCTGCTCGCGCTGTCGATGGTGCCCACCGTGCTCGGCGCCTGGATCGGCGTTTCAACCGGCCTGAGCCGGGCCATGTCGCCCGGCATCGGCCTGGTCGTGTTCATGGTCGGGGCCTTCGGCTTCATGTTCGCGATCGAGAAGACCAAGAACTCGGCCGCCGGCGTGCCGATGCTGCTGGCGTTCACGTTCTTCATGGGCCTGATGCTGTCGCGCCTGGTGGGCTCGGTGCTCGGACTGGCCAACGGCGCAAATCTGATCATGACCGCCTTCGCCGGCACCGGAGCCATCTTCCTGGGCATGGCCTCGTTGTCGTCGGTCATCAAGCGCGACCTCAGCTCGATGGGAAAGTTTCTGTTCATCGGCGCGATCATGCTGCTGGTGGCGGGCATCGCGAACATCTTCCTGCAGTCGAGTGCGCTGATGATCACGCTGGCCGTGCTCGCCATCGGCATCTTCTCGGCCTTCATTCTGTACGACCTGAAGCGCGTGCAGGACGGTCACGAAACCAACTACATCACCGCCACGCTGGGCGTCTACCTGAGCCTGTACAACGTGTTCCAGTCGCTGCTTGCATTGCTGGGCATCTTCGGCTCGCGCGACGAGTGAGATGCGGCCTGAGCAGCCGGCCCCGGCTGCGGGATGGGGCGCCTCCATCATGGCCAGGAAGCTGACGATCTTCGAACTTCCGTCAAACGCGGGCCTTCGCGGCCCGTGTTCATTTGTCAGTCGTTCTCGACAGGCCTCGACGCATCGGCATCCAGAGCGTCCGGGCCGGGAAGCCCAAAGTGAAAGCCCTGCACGAAGTCGACCCCCAACCCCCTCAGCAGGTCGAGCGTCGCCACATCTTCGACATGTTCGGCAATCACGACCTTCTTCAGGCTGTGTGCGATGTTGATCATGGAGGCCACGAACAGGCGATTGGTCGAATCAGACTGCAGGTTGCGGATGAAGGCGCCGTCGATCTTGATCGCGTCGACGTCGAGCAGCTTCAACTGAGCGAATGAACTGAACCCGCTGCCGAAATCGTCCAGATGCACCGCGCAGCCCAGGCTGCGCAGCTCACCGATGAATCTTTGAGCGGCCATCGGGTCGGAGATGGCCGAGGTTTCGGTCAGCTCGATGTGCAGTCGTCCGGGGTCGACATCGCGCTGACTGAGGATCTCGCGCAGAAAACGGGGGAAGCCGGGATCCTCCAACGAACGCGCCGACAGATTGACAGCAATACAGACCGACGCTGCCGTCGCAGCGAGTTGGCCAACGCAGGCCTCGAACACCCAGCGGTCGATCTGCCGGATCTTTCCGCTTCGCTCGGCATGGAGCACGAACTCGACGGGGGGCAGCACACGGGTCGAATCGTTCTCGTCGACCATGCGAACCAACGCCTCGTGGTGCGAGACGGTCAGATCGCTGGCCCGATGTATCGATTGAAAGTGCAGCACCAGGCGCTGATCCTGAATGGCTCGGTGGATGCGGGCGTTCCAGTTCATCCGGGCCGAATCGAGCTGTGACCGCAGCGTGTCGCTGCGATAGCCCGCCCAGCCGTTCTTGCCGCTCTGCTTGGCTTCGTACATGGCAGCATCGGCGCAGGCAACCAGATCGTCCTCATTGAGCGCATCTCTCGGGTAGGTCGCGACACCGATGCTGCAGCCCACGCTCAGCGCCTGCGTCGGCGTTTCGAAGCGCAAGGCAGCGACAGCGTCAACGAGACGGGCAGCGATCAGACCCGGTTCGTCTGCCTCGATGCCCGGGCACAGCACGGCAAACTCATCGCCACCCAGCCGCGCCACGAGTTCCCCCTTGCGCATCTGGCCAGTCAGGGTACGGGCCACCGCGACCAGAATCTCGTCGCCGGTGCGGTGACCCGCCACATCGTTGGCCAGCTTGAAATCGTCCAGATCGATGAACAGCAAGGCGACGTGGGTTTGACCGGCAGCGGCCTTCGCGATCGAAGCCTGAAGCGCCTCGTACAGTCCGCGCCGATTGAACAACGAAGTCAAGGGGTCATGCAGCGCCAGGTGCGCGCGCTGCTGCGTTTGGCGTTCGAGCGTGACGTCATCGTGGAACCAGATGCAGCCCTGTCCGGCGGTGCCCTGCGCGACCGGCTGCATTCGTTGAACGATGATTCGACCGTCGAGCGTCCGCAACTCCCGGCTTTGCGCCGACTCGCTCGTGCACGGCTGCAGCATCGCCTCGACATGCATCGCATCGACTGGCTGGACCTGACGCACAAGCACAGGCACGATTTCGGACAGGTGCCGGCCGGGGGCCAGTTCCGGAACCGACCAGATGTGCGCAAACGACGAGTTCGCGTAGAGGACGTGGGCGTCGGCATCCGCGAACACGATGCCGCTGTGCATCGACCCGAGCAGCGCGGTCAGCCGAGACTGCTCGTCCCGCGCCACTTCGAGGTGCAGTCGCTGCTGGGTCTCGCTTGCTTCCAGCGCCTGCACACGTTGCTTGAGTGCCGAGGCCATCTTGTTGAAGGCAGCGCCGAGGCGGCCGATCTCGTCGTTTGTCGATACCGGGACATGCACATCGAAGTGGCCCTGAGCAACGCGACCGCTGGCGGCCGCGAGCCGCGCCAGATGCCGGGTGATGGCGAAGGCGATGACAGCCAGAACGGCCATCGAAACCAGCAGGGCCGCCAAGCCGATGCCAAGGCTGCGCTGGAGGAAATCAGCCCGGGCCTGGCGCAGCCCGGCAGTCGACAGTCCGAAGTCGACCTGGCCCAGGGTTTGAGTGCCGAGCTTGACGGGAAAATCCAGGTGCAATGTGGTGTCGGCACGCTCCAGATCGACATCGCCGGGGTCACGCTGAGGCAGTTCGCGGGTGGCGTCCCAGCCCGACGCCGCAACGACCTTGTCGCGGTGATCCCGCAGGACCAGGTAGTTGATGGATTCGTCCGTGCGAATCAGGTCGAGCGTCTGCTGAAGTGTGGCGTAGTCGCGCTGCGCCAGCGGTGCGGCGATCGCCTGATCGAGCAGCGCGATGACCTGCCGGATCTCGGATCGAGACTGATTGATCAGGGTGTGTTCCAGCGTGCGCGTGCTGGCGATCACCAGCAGTGCGCCAGCCGCCAGTTGGATCAGCACGCAGGCAGCGATGAGCTTGCTGCGCAGGGACCAGCCCGACCAGGACATGCGCATCAACCCGCTGGCGACAGCGCCCTGCGCGTCGCCTCCAGGTAGTTGTCCATGGACTCCATCCATCCGGACGGCAGGTCGCGCATGCCGGTAAAGCCGGAACTCGAGAAGAAGGTCTTGCTTTCGTCGGAGGTCGTGGCGAAATTCTTCAGATGCTCTTTGAGCGAATTCACCTCGATCGCCCGCAATCGAGGGCTGGCGAGCGCCACAAAGCCAGCCACCTCGGCAAATACGGTCAGCACCTGGAGCTGGCCCCTGATCGCCTCTGGAATCGCACGGAACTCACCGCCACTGAGCATTGCCGCGATGGCGTCGCCCCGCAACACCACACTGCCGACGCTGTCGTCGGCTCGTGTGTTGACGACCTTGAAATCCTTGTCCCGCTGCAAGCCGTTCTCGGCCAGCCACTGCATGCCACGCAACGCGACCAGAGACTGCGGGTTCGAAAGAGCAAGCGTCTGACCCTTCAGTTCTGCAACGCTGCGGATCGGGGCGGTGGTCGCGGAGATCACCAGGCCCTTGATGTTGGGCGCATAAATCAGCAGCGGCACGTACCCTCGATCGATCTGGGCCACGCGCGCCAGGTTGGCGGCCGTGACGACCAGGTCGTACTCGAGCCCCAAGGTCCGCCGGTGGAAGGAGGGCCAATCCGGTGCGGTCGAGATCTGAACGGAACGCTTCATCTCGCGCACAAGATATTCGCGCATCGGCTGATACTGGGCCAGCAGCGTGCGTGCACTGATGTTCGGCAACACACCGATTTCCAGCGGCGCGGCGGTCTGCGCCCACACGGCGGTGGGAAGCATCCCGCTCGACAGCATCGTCAAACAAAAGGTGCGCCGGTGCATGGGGTGCTTCATCTCGTTTCCTCGACAAACAGTCAAGGTGAGGTCATGACTTCAGCGACGCGTCGGCCATCGCTTCGCCCATGCACACGGTGAGCCCGGCAGCCCAGCCGTCGCGCAACCGGATCGTGCCCTTCGCGAACAGCAGGACCACGGTCGATCCGAGCAGGAAGCGACCCATCTCGTCGCCTTGACGCAAGGTGACGGGTCGATCGTCGTAGTACCACTCGCGCACGACACCGGGCCTCGGCGGGTTCACCAGGCCATGCCACACGGTCGCCATGCTGCCGACGATGGTGGCGCCCACCAGCGCGAGCACGAACGTGCCGTGGGCTGACGACTCGAACACGCACACCACCCGCTCGTTGCGGGCGAACAGCCCGGGCACGCCACGGGCCGTGGTGGGGTTGACCGAAAACAGGTCGCCCGGCACATGGATCATGCGCACGAGGCGCCCGTCGCACGGCATGTGGATGCGGTGGTAGTCCTTCGGACTGAGATACACCGTCGCGAACTGGCCTTGCTCGAACCGCGCCGCCAAAACGGCATCACCGCCGACCATGGCGCGCACGCTGTACGTGTGGCCCTTGGCCTGCAGGATCCGCTCGCCCTCGATCGCCCCGCACTGGCTGACCACGCCATCCACCGGACAGACGAGGTCGGCCGCAGCCAGCGGGCGCACGCCGTCGCGCAACGCTCGGGTGAAGAAGTCGTTGAAGCACGCGTAGCTGGCCACGTCGGGGTGCGCCGCCTCGGCCATGTTCACCCCGTAGCGGGCAATGAACCAGGGAATGACGCGACTCGTCCAGGCCCGTGCCCGCGACGCAGCGCACCAGCCCGCGAATTCGGTCATCAACTTCTTGGGCAGCAGGTACTGCAGCAACACCGCCAGGCGGTCGGACAGGTCAGGCACCGAAGCGACTCCTCGCAACTTCCATCGGTCTAAGCAAGCGAAGACAGCGCAGCATCACATCAGCACGATGTCGTAGTGCTCCGGCGACCCCGCGTTCTCGGCGCGCAGCGAGATCGGCTTGCCGATGAAATCGCTGAGGCCGGCGAGGTGCTGGCTTTCCTCGTCGAGCAGCATCTCGACGACCGAGGGGCTGGCGATGATGCGGAACTCCTTCGGATTGAACTGCTTCGCCTCGCGCAGGATCTCGCGCAGGATGTCGTAGCAGACGCTGCGCGCGGTCTTGACCTGGCCCTTGCCTTCGCAGGTCGGGCACGGCTCGCACAGCATGTGGGACAGCGACTCGCGGGTGCGTTTGCGGGTCATCTCGACCAAGCCCAACTGCGTGAAACCGCTGACCGTGATCTTGGTGCGATCACGCACCAACTGCTTCTTGAACTCGGCCAGCACCGCCGTCTGATGCTCCTCGCGCGTCATGTCGATGAAGTCGACGATGATGATGCCGCCCAGGTTGCGCAGGCGCAGCTGCCGCGCAATCGCCTGCGTCGCTTCGAGGTTCGTCTTGAAGATCGTGTCGTCGAAATTGCGCGCCCCGACATAGCCGCCGGTGTTGACGTCGACGGTGGTCAGCGCCTCGGTCTGGTCGATGATCAGATAGCCGCCGGACTTCAGATCGACCCGCCGCGCCAGCGCCCGTGCGATGTCTTCGTCGATGTTGAACAGGTCGAAGATCGGCCGCTCGCCGGTGTACAGGTCGAGCTTGCTGACCGAGGTTGGCGTGAACGCTTCGCCGAAAGCTTTCAACGCGTCGTACTGCAGCTTTGAATCGATGCGGATCGATTGCGTGCCTTCATGCGCCAGGTCGCGCAGCACGCGTTCGACCAGGCTCAGGTCCTGGTGCAGCAGGCTGCCAGAAGGCAGCTTGAAGCTGCGCTCGCGGATCGCGGCCCAGGTCTTGCGCAAGTAGGCGATGTCTTCCGCCAGTTCGGCATCCGTTGACTCTTCGGCGTTGGTGCGCAGGATGAAGCCGCCGGTCGGGCCGCCGCCCTCGGGCAGTTGCGCGAGCTGGCCGACCCGTGTGCGCAACTGCTCACGCAGTTCGTGCGAGCCGATCTTCTGGCTGATGCCGATGTGGTCGTCCTGCGGCAGGAACACCAGCAGGCGGCCCGCGATGCTGATCTGCGTCGACAGGCGAGCACCCTTGGTGCCGATCGGGTCCTTGATGACCTGCACCGTCATCGTCTGGCCCTCGAACACCAGGCGCTCGATCGGCGGCGGCGGGGCGACCGTGCCGCCCGCAGCGGCGTTGGCGTTCTGCCGGATGTGATCGGCAGCGAGCTGCACGTCGGCCACATGCAGGAAGGCGGCACGCTCCAGTCCGATGTCGATGAAGGCCGACTGCATGCCCGGCAGCACCCGCACGACGCGGCCCGCGTAGATGTTGCCGACCAGTCCGCGTTCCAGCGTGCGCTCGATGTGCAGGTCCTGCACCGCCCCGTGTTCGACCACCGCGACACGGGTTTCCTGAGGGGTCCAGTTGATCAGAATGTCTTGCATCCGGTCGATGGTATGCGAGCGCGCCGCAGGGGCGCATCGGCAGTTTTCAGCAGCGCACGCCCGCAGCGCGCAGCAACTCGGCCGTCTCGTGCAGCGGCAGTCCCATGATGCCGGTGTAGCTGCCATCAATGCGCGTCACCCAGGCCCCGGCCGCGCCCTGGATCGCATAGGCCCCGGCCTTGCCGAACGGTTCGCCGCTGGCCACGTAGCGGGCGATGGTTTCGGCATCGAGGGGGGCGAAGGTGACGCGGGAGACGCTGATGGCCAATGACTCGGTGCTCGCGGGTGCACTCCCTCGCCCCGCTGGGGAGAGGGAGTCCACACCAGCAACCGCGACCGCCGTGATGACCCGATGCGTGCGGCCGCTCAACGCCCGCAGCGTCGTAATCGCATCGGGCGCATCCAGCGGCTTGCCGTAGATGCGTCGTCCGAGCGCCACCGTCGTGTCCGAGCACAAGATCGGCGCGAACGGCAGGCCCCGCCGAATCAGGCGCTGCCGCGCCGCATCCAGCTTGGCCAGCGTGACGCGCTGCACATAGGCCAGCGGCAGTTCGCCCGGGCGCTCGGCTTCGAGCGCTTCGGCGTCTTCCGACGCATCGGCCAGCAGCAGCTCGTGGCGCACGCCGATCTGTTCGAGCAGCTGTCGGCGGCGCGGGCTTTGCGACGCGAGGTAGATGAAGTCGTCGGGCGATTTCGGCGTCGCCTTCGTGTCGTTCGTGGAACCGGTCTGGCGCTTCATTCGCGGTGGTACGGGTGGTTGATCGTCACGGTCCAGGCGCGGTACAGCGCTTCGGCCAGCAGCACCCGAACGAAGGCGTGCGGCAGCGTCAGGTCCGACAGACGCAGCGTTTCATCGGCACTCGCCTTCAGCGGTGGAGCCAGCCCGTCCGGGCCACCGACGATCAGCGCCACGTCGCGCCCATCATTCACCCAGGCGGTGAGGCGTTGCGCCAGCTGCATCGTCGTCAGCCGCGACCCGTGCTCATCGAGCACGACCCGGCGCACGCCCCTGGGCAACGCCGCCTCGATGCGCACGGCCTCGGCAGCCATCAACTGCTCGGCCGTCTTGCCGCTGCGCGGTTCGGCCTTCACGGCCTTCAGTTCCAGCCGCAGGTCGGGCGGGAAGCGCTTGGCGTAGTCCTGGTAGGCCTCGTCGGCCCACGTGGGCAGGCGCTGACCGACGGCGACCAGCAGCAGCTTCACGCGCCGCGCGGGGCCTTCTTCGCTGCCGGCTTGCTGGCGGACACCCGCTTCGGTGCGGCGGACGAGGACGCGGCCCGGGCGGTCGCAGCC
>JAURWR010000028.1 GCA_030654805.1 Burkholderiaceae bacterium | reverse complement strand
GACTCGTCGAGGAACATCAGCGCGTCCTTCGGGAGGTAGTCGACCAGCGTCGACGGCGGCTGCCCCGGCGCCGCGCCCGACAGGTGGCGGGTGTAGTTCTCGATGCCCTTGCAGTGGCCGATCCCCTGCAGCATTTCCGGGTCGAAGCGGGTGCGCTGCTCCAGCCGCTGCGCCTCGACCAACTTGCCCGCACCGACCAGCTCGGCGGTGCGCTCGCGCAGCTCTTCCTTGATCGTGCCGATCGCGTTGACGACCTTGTCGCGTGGCGTGACATAGTGGCTCGACGGGTAGACGACGAAGCGCGGGATCTTCTGGCGGATGCGGCCGGTCAGCGGATCGAACAGACTCAGCGATTCGATCTCGTCGTCGAACAGCTCGATGCGGATCGCCAGCTCGGAGTGCTCCGCCGGGAAGATGTCGATCGTGTCGCCGCGCACGCGGAAGGTGCCGCGCGAAAAATCGACTTCGTTGCGCGTGTACTGCATGCGCACCAGTTGCCCGATCAGCTCGCGCTGGTTCTGCTTGCCGCCGGTGCGCATCACCAGCCGCATCTCCAGGTAGTCCTCGGGCGCGCCGATGCCGTAAATCGCGCTGACGGTGGCGACGATCACCACATCGCGCCGCTCCAGCAGGCTCTTGGTGGCGCTGAGGCGCATCTGCTCGATGTGTTCGTTGATCGAGCTGTCTTTCTCGATGAACAGGTCACGCTGCGGCACGTAGGCCTCGGGCTGGTAGTAGTCGTAGTAGCTGACGAAGTACTCGACCGCGTTCTTCGGAAAGAACTCGCGGAACTCGGCGTAGAGCTGCGCGGCCAGTGTCTTGTTCGGCGCGAACACGATCGCCGGGCGGCCCAGTTGCGCGATCACGTTGGCCATCGTGAAGGTCTTGCCCGAGCCGGTGACGCCGAGCAGCGTCTGGAAGCTCAGGCCGTCGTTGATGCCTTCGACCAGTTGCGCGATCGCGGTGGGCTGGTCACCCGCAGGCGGGTACGGTTGGAACAGCTGATAGGGCGAGTCGGGATAGCTGACGAATTCACCCGCTTCGGGCGCGTTGGCGTTGGCAATTGAATCGGGATCGGCGAGTTCGGCCATGGCGGATAAAATCTCAGGGTTAACTCGCGTTGCGACGGGACTGAGCAACTCGAAAGGGTAGCCCAAAACTTCCGTCGGCGCGCACCATCGGCGCATCCTGCGCCTCGCATTCACAGCCCACCACAAGGACTCTCCATGGCATCGCTCTTTGCCGCCGTCGACATGGCGCCCCGCGACCCGATCCTCGGCCTGAACGAACAGTTCAACGCCGACCCGAACCCGGCCAAGGTCAACCTCGGCGTTGGCGTCTATTTCGATGAAGCCGGAAAACTGCCTCTGCTGAAGTGCGTTTCCGCTGCCGAGAAGCTGATCTTCGAGACCTCGAAGCCACGCGGCTACCTGCCGATCGACGGTATTGCAGCCTATGACAAGGCCGTGCAGGGACTGGTGTTCGGTGCCGAGAGCGCCGCAGTCAAGGAAGGCCGCGTCGCCACCGTGCAGGCACTGGGCGGCACCGGCGGCCTGAAGATCGGCGCCGACTTTCTTCAGCACCTGGCCACTCGCGCCGGCACCCAGCCGAAGGTGTTGATCAGCGACCCGAGCTGGGAGAACCACCGCGCGTTGTTCAGCAATGCCGGCTTCGCCGTCGAGACGTATCCGTACTACGACGCCGACAAGCGCGGCGTCAACTTCGAAGGCATGCTGAACGCGCTGAACACCGCCGCGGCCGGCACCATCATCGTGCTGCACGCCTGCTGCCACAACCCGACCGGCTACGACATCACGGCCGCCCAATGGGCGCAGGTGGTCACCGCCGTGAAATCGCGTGGGCTGGTGGCTTTCCTCGACATGGCGTACCAGGGCTTCGGCGACGGCATCGCCGAGGACGGCGCGGTGATTGCGCAGTTCCTCGACGCGGGGCTCGACTTCTTCGTGTCCACCTCGTTCTCGAAGAGCTTCTCGCTGTACGGCGAGCGCGTCGGCGCGTTGAGCGTGGTGTGCGCCAGCAAGGACGAAATGGTCCGTGTGCTGAGCCAGTTGAAGATCGTCATCCGCACCAACTACTCGAACCCGCCGACGCACGGCGCACAGATCGTCGCCACCGTGCTGACCACGCCCGCACTGCGTGCGATGTGGGAAGAAGAACTGGCCGGCATGCGCATGCGCATCAAGGAGATGCGCGCGCTGCTGCAAACGAAGCTGGTCGCAGCCGGCACGAAGCAGGACGTGAGCTTCATCACCCGCCAGAAGGGCATGTTCAGCTACACCGGCCTCGCCAAGCCCCAGATGGAGCGGCTGCGCAACGAGTTCGGCATCTACGGCGTCGACTCGGGCCGCATCTGCGTCGCGGCGCTGAACCACGGCAACATCGATGCGGTGGTCAAGGCCATCGGTCTCGTGAGCTGAGAGAGCTTCCGCTGCGAATCGAAAAGCCCGGCAACGCCGGGCTTTTTCATGGTGGAGGCGTCCGACCGGGTACTCAGCGATGTCCGGATGATCGACGGCGTCCCAATCAGTGAAATCAGCCGGCGGCTGGCGACACACACGCTTTGATCGAGCGGGCTGCACCCGATCGAGGCGCCTTTCGCTTAGGGCAAGCACCCTACAATGCTGCACTGCACCATTCATACTCCCCATCAGCCGGTCGATATTTCGAATGACCGACAGACAATTGGCCAATCAGCAATTGCCACCCACGCGCCGCCCCCGGCGACGCACGCGTCAGAACGAGGATTTCGCCATGTCGATGCTTTATCAGTTCTATGAAACCCAGCGGGCCCTGCTGAGCCCGTTTGCCGAGTTCTCGAGTGCCTCGTCGAAGCTGTACAGCCACCCGCTGTCGCCATTCACCCACACGCCGATGGCGCCCCGCGTGTCGGCCGGGTTGAACCTGATGCACCGGCTGTCGAAGGCCTACGAAAAGCCGGAATTCAACATCCATTCGGTCAAGGTCGATGACGTCGATGTCGCCGTCCAGCAGCAGGTCACCATCGAGAAGCCGTTTTGCCGCCTGTTGCGCTTCAAGCGCTTCACCGACGACCTGCCGATGCTCAAGCAGATGAAGGACCAGCCCACGGTGCTGGTCGTTGCGCCGCTGTCCGGCCACCATTCGACGCTGTTGCGCGAAACGGTGCGCGAATTGCTGCAACACCACAAGGTCTACATCACCGACTGGACCGATGCGCGCATGGTGCCGGTCGAAGCGGGTCCGTTCCACCTCGACGATTACATCGAGTACATCCAGGACTTCATCCGTCACATCGGCCCCGAAGTCAACGTGATCTCGGTGTGCCAGCCGACCGTGCCGGTGCTGGCCGCTATTTCGCTGATGGCGAGCCGTGGCGAAAAGACCCCGCGCACCATGACGATGATGGGCGGCCCGATCGATGCCCGTCGCTCGCCGACAGCGGTCAACAACCTCGCGATGAACAAGAGCCACGAGTGGTTCGAGAGCAACGTGATCTTCCCCGTGCCGACCAATTACCCCGGCAGTCAGCGTCTGGTCTATCCCGGCTTCATGCAGCACTCCGGGTTCATCGCGATGAACCCGAGCCACCACCTGCGGTCGCACTACGACTACTACATGGACCTGATGCGCGGTGAGGACGAGAACGCCGACTTCCACCGCAACTTCTACGACGAGTACAACGCGGTGCTCGACATGCCGGCCGAGTACTACCTCGACACGATCCGCGTCGTCTTCCAGGACTTCTCGCTGGTCAACGGCACCTGGGACGTGCGCGGCGAGCGTGTGCGGCCGCAGGACATCAAGACCACCGCGCTGCTGACCATCGAAGGTGAAAAAGACGACATCTCCGGCGCCGGTCAGACCCGCGCCGCGCACGACCTGTGCACCGGCATCGATCGCAAGCGCCAGTTCCACTACGACGCGATGGGTGCCGGCCATTACGGCATCTTCTCGGGCCGCCGCTGGCGCGAGGACGTGTATCCGCAGGTGCGCGATTTCATTGCCACACATCAGCTCCGCAAAGTGGCTCCACCGACCCGGGTGCGCCCACCCGTGCCCGCCGCAGCCCGCTCCAAACAGCCTTCTGCGGTTTCTCCCACGCAGTTGACGCTGGTCGATGCTGCGCCTTCGACACCGCCGGTCCAACACGTCGCTGCGGTCAAGCAAGTGGCCTTCGCACTGAAAGCAGTGGCACGCACGCCTCGCGCTTCCGCCAAGGCCACAGCGGCAACGCTCGCGCCTGCCCCGCGCAAGGCCGCCGCGCCGAAATTGCCGCCAAAAGCCAAGGCGTCGGTCAAGCCGGCGACGAAGGCAGCAGCGCCGATCTCCGCAGCCCGCAAGGCTGTGCCGAAGACCCAGCGGGCCAAGTAAAGCGATGGCGGTGAGGCCGGCCGCGCGGCCGCTGGGCACCGCAGCGGCGGGTTCGGCGGCAGACTTGCACGTGCAAGGCGATCTCACGCGAATCGAAGCCATCGACCGCGCGCTGCCGCAGACGCAATGCACCCGTTGCGGCTACCCGGACTGCCGCAGCTACGCGCAGGCGATTGCGGATGGCAGCGCGGCGATCAACCGCTGCCCGCCCGGTGGCGAGGAAGGCATCGCCCGACTGGCGGCGATCACCGGCGCCGCCGTTCAGCCGCTCGATGAATCGCGAGGCCTGGAGGCACCACGCCGCCTCGCCGTGATCGACGAGGCGGGGTGCATCGGCTGCACGCTGTGTCTGCCGGCCTGCCCGGTCGATTGCATCATCGGCGGACCCAAGGCCATGCACACCATCATCGACGCGCTGTGCACCGGCTGCGAACTGTGTCTGCCGGCCTGCCCGGTCGATTGCATCTCGCTCGTCGACCTGACCGGCGAGCGCACCGGCTGGGCCGCGTGGAGCCTGCCGCAGGCCGACGAGGCACGCGCGCGCTACAGCTTCCACCAGTTCCGGCTGCAGCGTGATCGCAGCGATCGCAACGAGCGGCTGGAAGCACGTGCGCTGACGCTGCGACCGCTTGACATTGAGGCCACGCCAACAGAAACGACCGCCACGTCATCCGACGCAGAAGCGGCCGCGCCCGACCGCCGACGCGCGGTCATCGAAGCCGCGATGGCGCGCGCCCGCGCCGCTCGACTACCGTGACCGCAGAGCCGATTGCGCTGCGCGTGCTGTCCGTCATCCCGCCGATGACGCAGCTCAACACGCCCTACCCTTCGACTGCCTACCTGACCGGATTCCTGCGCTCGCGCGGCATCGACGCGGTGCAGGAAGACCTGGCGCTCGCGCTGGTGCTCAGTCTGTTCTCGATCGACGGATTGCAAGCGGTGCGCGCGGAGATCGACGCCGTGTCCTTTGCGAAGCGCACGCCACGCGTCACGGCATTCATCGAATCGTTCGAGCGCTACCGCTCGACGATCGCGCCGACCCTCGCCTTCCTGCAAGGCCGCGACTCGACGCTCGGTCACCGCATCTGCAGCCGCGCCTTCCTGCCGGAAGGGCCGCGCTTCGAGTCGCTCGATGTCTACGTCGATGACGACGGCGGCGATCCGCTCGCCTGGGCCTTCGGCGCACTCGGCGTGCAGGACCGCGCGCGGCACCTCGCGACGCTGTACCTGAACGACATCGCCGACGTGCTGCGCGACGCGATCGACCCCCGCTTCGAGTTCGTGCGCTACGCCGAATCGCTGGCGCAGAGTCAGCCCACCTTCGATCCGCTGGCCGCCGCGCTCGCCGCGCCGCTGAACCTGATCGACCGCACGCTGGTCGAGTTGACGCAGGCCGCGCTGACGCGCCACGCGCCGCGCGTGGTGCTGATCTCGGTGCCGTTCCCCGGTGCGGTGTACGCCGCATTCCGCATCGCGCAGACGGTCAAGGCACACGACCCGACGATCACCACCGTGCTCGGCGGCGGCTACGTCAACACCGAGCTGCGCGAGTTGAAGGAGGCGCGGGTGTTCGACTACTTCGACCACGTCACGCTCGACGCCGGCGAGCGCCCGCTGCTGGCACTGCTCGAACACCTGCAAGGCCGCCGTTCGGCGCAGCGGCTGGTGCGCACCTACCGCCGCGACGCCGCCGGCGCGGTGCAGTACGTCAACTGGATCGAGGCCGACATCGCCTTCGCCGAGGTCGGCACGCCGACCTGGGACGGCCTGCCGCTGGACCGCTACCTGTCGCTGCTCGACATGCTGAACCCGATGCACCGGCTGTGGTCCGACGGGCGCTGGAACAAGCTCACCGTGGCGCATGGCTGCTACTGGAAAAAGTGCAGCTTCTGCGACGTCAGCCTCGACTACATCTCGCGCTACGAAGGCGCTTCGGCCGCGACGCTGGTCGACCGCATCGAGACCATCGTCGCGGAGACCGGGCAGACCGGTTTCCATTTCGTCGACGAGGCCGCGCCGCCGAAAGCGCTCAAGACGCTGGCCGCCGAGCTGCAGCGCCGGCAGCTCGCGGTCTCGTGGTGGGGCAACATCCGCTTCGAAAAATCGTTCACGCCCGAGCTGTGCCAGCAGCTCGCTGACAGCGGTTGCATCGCGATCTCCGGCGGGCTTGAGGTCGCGTCGGACCGGCTGCTGAACCTGATGAAGAAGGGTGTGTCGGTCGAGCAGGTCGCGCGCGTGACCAAGGCGTTCAGCGACACCGGCGTGCTGGTCCACGCCTACCTGATGTATGGCTTCCCGACACAGACGGTGCAGGACACCGTCGACTCGCTCGAGTACGTGCGGCAGCTGTTCGAGCAGGGCTGCATCCAGTCGGGCTTCTTCCACCGCTTTGCGTGCACCGTGCACTCACCGGTTGGCCAGAAACCCGAGGACTACGGTGTCACGCTGCAACCGTTGCCACCGATCACCTTTGCAACCAACGACGTCGGCTTCATCGACCCGACCGGCGTCGATCACGATGCGCTCGGTGTCGCGCTGAAGAAGGCCATCTACAACTACATGCACGGCATCGGTCTGGACGAGGACGTGCGCAGCTGGTTCGGTCCCCGCACGCCGCGCACCCGGGTGCCACGCGACCGGATTGCGCGCGCGCTCACAGCCGCGACGGAATCGTCACCATGAAGAAAACCGACATCGCCCCGTTCTTCGCCGTGCTGAAGGCCGCGAATCCACAACCGCAGACCGAGCTCGAATTCACCAATGTGTTCGAGCTGCTGGCAGCGGTGCTGCTTTCGGCGCAGGCGACCGACGTGGGCGTCAACAAGGCAACGCGACGATTGTTTTCGGTGGCGAACTCGCCGCAGAAGATGCTCGCGCTGGGATTGCCGGCACTCACCGAGCACATCCGCACGATCGGCCTGTACCGCAACAAGGCGAAGAACCTTTACGAGACGTGTCGACTGCTCGTCGAGCGGCATGGCGGCGAAGTTCCCCGCACCCGCGAAGCGTTGGAAGCCTTGCCCGGCGTGGGCCGCAAGACGGCCAATGTGGTGCTGAACGTGGCATTCGGCGAGCCGACGATGGCAGTCGACACCCACATCTTCCGCGTCGGAAATCGAACGGGCCTCGCGCCAGGCAAGAACCCTCTGCAGGTCGAACTGAAGCTGATCGAGCGCGTTCCGGCCGAATACCGGGTCGACGCGCACCACTGGCTGATCCTGCATGGCCGCTATGTGTGTACGGCGCGCAGCCCGAAATGTGCCGAATGTGCGGTGTCGGCCTACTGCGATTCGCGTCCGAGCTGAGCATCAGCCCCTTGTTTGCGGGATACGGTCGGTAACATTTCACGCGATGGCGTGGGCTGCGTGCTGCACACCCCGATGGCAGGACATCGCGTCACTACCATCCGGCGCGTGAAACCTCATTCCTTGCTCACCCTCTCCGCAAGAGCCCTGCTGACTGCCCTGCTGGTCGCCTCGACCTCGCTGGCCATCGCTGCAATCGACACCCAGGCTGGTCGCTACTACGAAGATGCGCTCGCGCGCTTCAACAAGAAGGACGCTCCCGGCGCGATCATTCAGTTGAAGAATGCGCTGCAGATCGACAAGAACATGCTTCCGGTGCATGTGCTCCTGGGCAAGGCGCTGCTGATCAACGGAGAGGCCATTGCAGCCGAGGTGGCGTTCAATGAAGCGCTTCGCCTGGGAGTGAACCGGGCCGAAGTTGTTGTGCCCTTGGCCAAGTCGGTCATGTCCCAAGGTCGATTGCAGGAGGTGGTGGACAAGCCCCTGTTCGCGACCGCCGGCCTGCCGGTGGCCACCCAGGTGCAGATGCTGCTCTTGCGAGCCTCGGCTACCGTCGATCTGGGTGGGTCGAACAACGCCATGAAGGCAATCGAGGAGGCCCGAGCGATCGATCCGGGGAGCCCCGACTCCTGGTTGGCTGAAGTCCCGATGCGCATCCGCGCTGGCAAGTTCGGCGAAGCTCAGATGGCCGTCGATCGCGCGCTGTTGCTGGCGCCGACTTCTGCAGAGGCTTTCTATTTGCGCGGAACGGTTGCACACATCCAGGGCGATTCGGTAGCGGCGCTATCTAGCTATGCAAAGGCCCTGAAGATCCAGCCGTTGCACACCGAGGCCCTGGTGTCGAGAGCCGGCCTGTTGATGGATCAGCAGCGGATAGCAGAGGCTGCCGCCGACGTGGCCGAACTGCTGAAAAGCTCGCCGGGCGATCCACGCGGCCACTATCTGGGCTCACTGATCTCGGAGCGTCAGGGACGGCCTGCCGAAGCCAAGGCAGCACTGCACAAGATCACCGCCCTGCTCGACCCGGTGCCCATCGAATCCCTGCGCTATCGGCCACAGGTCTTGATGCTGGGCGGCCTCGCGCACTATGGCTTGAACGAGCGAGAGAAGGCGAAACCTTACCTCGAGGCTGCGCTGCGAGCACAGCCGGGCAGCGGAGTGGCCAAGTTGCTCGCGCAGATTTACCTGTCCGACAAGAACACGGATCGAGCGATTTCTTCGCTCGATTCGTACCTCAAGGTGCACCCCGGTGACTCTCAGGCCTTGCTGCTGCTTGCGTCATGTCACATCGCACAAGGCCGACACGCCCGCGCCACGCAATTGATGCAGGACGCCATGCGCGGGCAGGATCTGCCCGAGTTCCAGACCATGCTCGGCATGAGCCTGGTGGGCAGCGGAAACTTCGGGGATGCCTTGGCCGCACTGGAGAGTGCTTTCCGCAAGGACCCCAATCAGTTTCAGGCGGGTGTTGCCTTGGCCACCCTCTATCTGCAAGGGGGGCAGGCGGCACGGTCCGTGACCATTGCCGAGAGCTTGGCCAAGCAAAGACCCACCAGCCCAGGCGTCCAGAATCTTCTGGGCAGGGCACGCGCTGCCGCAGGTGATCGTGCGGGAGCCAAGGCGGCTTTCGAGAGCGCCGCAAAGCTCGATGCCACATTCTCCGAACCCCAGGTGAACCTGGCTCGCCTGGACACCGATGCGAAGGCCTTTGACGCAGCGGAGACGCGCTTGACTGCGCTGTTGGCACGGGACCAGAAGGACCTCGACGCCATCAACGAGATGGCCAGGCTTCTCGAACGGCGCGGCCAACCTGCCGAAGCCCAGCGCTGGCTGGAGAAGGCGGTCGATTACAGCAGGCCGAACGACCTGCAACCGAATCTGGCCCTGGTCGAATTCCAGCTGCGAAACAACAATCCGGCAGCGGCCCAGCAAGCCGCCAAAGGTCTGAGTGGAAAAGCCACTGAGGCGCTGCCCGTCTTGCTGGCATCGGCACGCGTCAGCCTGGCCAACGGAGACACCACGGCCGCGCGCACCAACCTGAGCCGAGCCACCACCCAGGCCACCCGCAACCCGCCCGTGCTGCTGCAGATCGCCTTGCTTCAATCGGCAGCTGGTGACTTGGCAGGCGCGTCCTACAGCCTGGACAAGGCCTTGGCCGAACGACCGGATTTTCTGCCGGCAAAGGCCTTGCTGGCCGAGGTCGAGATGCGTCGAGGCGAACTCGACAAGGCCGATGGGCATATTCGCCAAATCATCGCCAGCCAGCCGAAATCCGGCGTCGGCTACGGCCTGCAGGGTGACCTGGCTTCCGCTCGCGGGCAGCGCGCCGCAGCCATTGACGCCTATCGACGAGCCCACCAAATCGAGCAAACGACAGCCAGCCTGATGCGCCTCTACGGCATCCTCGCCCAGGAAGATGGTCCGGGCGCCGTTCAGCTGGCTGATCAGTGGCTCAAGTCACACCCTCAGGACGTCGTAGCGCGGCGGGCCTTGGCCGATGGTCACGCGCGCGCGGGCAACCTGACGGCCGCCCGCGGGGCCTACGAGGCGTTGGTGAAGATGGCACCCGACGATGCCGAATCGCTGAACAACCTGGCCAACGTGCTGCTGCTGACCAAGGATCCCGGCGCGCTAAAGATCGCTGAGCAGGCGTTGGCGCTCGATCCCAAGGCGCCCCACATCATCGGTACGGTCGGTTGGGCGGCCTTCAAGGCCGGACAAACGGACCGCGCGCTTCAATTCCTGCGCGATGCACGCCTGCGCGATCCCGACAACCGCGATACGCGCTATTTCCTCGGCGCGGTACTCGCCAGTTCGGGGCGCCCCACCGAGGCACGCGAAGAACTGGAAGCTGCGCTGAAGGGCGACCGGCTTTTCGAGAATGCCAAGCCAGCCGAAAGACTGTTGAGCACCCTTAAGTGAGGGGTGCAACCAATGACTACGCTTCTTACACTTGGTCATATGTTGGTTGAAAACCGAAATCCGAATTTTTCAAGGATCAGAAACCCCATGAAAAGCCTACGCGCAACCATCTTTTCGGTAACAGCCGTCGTGGCCGGACTCGCCATGTCGCAAGGTGCATTCGCCCAGTCGACATGGAGTCTGAAAGCCGCAGCAAGTGGCGGTGCTTGCTCGACGGGTAGTGCCAGCACGTACGGCAACACATGGAGTTGCACCGGCGCTACCGCTTCTGGGAAGGCACCTGCCGGGACCAATGGGCCGCTGGCACTTTCGGCTTGGTCCACTGATCGAGGCACGCTCAAGTACGCAAAGGCAGGCGGGGCCACGTACACCACTGGCAGCGGTGGCTTGATCACGTACAACACCGCTGGCGGCTCAGGTGTCAACACACGGGTGGAGCAGAAGTTGACTGGGTCTGGTTACGCCAGCGCCTACCTGTCCCAGCAGAGCAATTCAGGGTTCGGCGCTGGCAGTCGTGACGAAGGCGTCGGGGCCGGCAGCCCCAACCACGCATTCGACTCGAATCTGCCTGGCACCCAGGACGTGTTGTTGCTGTCTTTTGCTTCGAGCGTGATCCTGGACCAGATCGGAATCGGCTGGTCGACCGGTGATTCAGACATCACGTTGATGCGCTGGACCGGCGCCAGCGCGCCGACGCGCACCACCGGAACAACATTGGTGGGTGGCAATGAGAACCTTTCGAACACCCTCTACAACGGCGCAAATCCAGGCATCGCTGGGTGGGAACTGGTGGGCAGCTACGCAGACTTGGTCGCCGGCACGCCAAGGTCTACCGGCGCAGACTTGGAAAAGGGATCGAGTTGGTGGCTGATCAGCACGTTCAACACCGACTTGAACGGTGGCGGCACGAGTTGCAAGAATGCGGCCGGCGCTGCAACCACTTGCAGTCAGGGCAACGACGCATTCAAGCTCAATTTTGTCGCGACCTTGACCCCGAAATCACCATCCACTCCGCAGGGAGGATCGGTGCCTGAGCCTGGTTCCATGGCTCTCGCGGGTGTCGCACTGGCTGCGACCTTCGGAGTTCGCAAGCGCAAGGCGCAGCAAGTCTGAGCGATTCGCCGATCATGCGAAGTCCCAGCGCCCAAGCGCTGGGACTTTTTCATTTGTATTTCGACGATGGCAATCACGCATTGCCTCACCTTCCCAGCCACCAAAGACTCATCCCCTTCGGGCAGGAGCGCTCGGCAACAACCTGGTCTGTTCGGGAGGTATAAACACGCAACGCTCGGATCGCTTTCCGATCGATCCCCTCAACTTTCATCTCTCCATGTCGACCTCACCCTGGACACTCGATCGCAGTCGTCTCGAACACGTCGCCTGCCCGCTGTGTCTCGGTCTGGAATTCGAGCGGCTGGCCGCGACCGACCGGTACGACATGGGCATCGTCACCGTAGGTTGCCTGGGCTGCGGCCTGGTGATGACGAACCCGCAGCCAACGTCCGAAGCGATCGAAGATTTCTATTCGCGCCACTATCGCCGGTACTACCGACAAAGTGTCGCGCCGACGTTGAGCTACATCCGCGCCCTGCGCATCGATGAGCGCACTTCAGCCGCAGTCGATTTCCTGATCGAACGCGGAGAACTGCGGCCAGGAATGGCGGTGCTGGACATCGGGGCGTCCGAAGGTTCGATGCTGCGTGCGGTGGGTGATCGAATGCCCACCACGCGGCGCTTCGCCATCGAGCCCGCAGCAGCGTTGGGTGACTTCGCAGTTCAACATGCTGGCTGCGAAATGCACACGAGCCTGTGCGAGTTTCGTGACTCACAGCCGGAGCCGGTCGATCTGGTCATCATGAATCATGTGCTCGAGCACATCAAAAACCCGGTGCAGTTCCTGTTGTCGATGAAGCCGTTGCTGGCGCCGAATGCGCGGGTGTACATCGACGTCCCCGATCTGCGCGAGTACCGCAAGCTCAGCGCGCTGCACATCGCACACCTGTATCACTTCGGTCCCGAAACGCTCGCTCACACGGCAGCCCGTGCCGGCTACACGGTCCATCTGATCGAGAAACATGCGCCTCCCAAGCATCCGCGCTCGCTGCGTTGCGTGTTGTCTCCAACGGTACCAACCACCCTCCCCGAACCGGTCAACCAGCGCACAGGCTGGCAGGTGATCCGCTCGTGTGCGCATCACGCGTGGTATGCCCACGGCAAGCGCTGGATTCGCAGAACCGCCGCGCCACTGCTGGTGTTCGGGCGCAGTCAGCACCGCGCGCGCTGATATCTGTCAGCGTCTCACGAGGTCAAAACAGACTGGCTGCGATGTTGATCGTGAACGCCAGGATGGCGGTATTGAACGCGAATGACAGCACTGACTGCAACAGCACCAGCCGCCGCATCATCTGAGTCGTCACGCTGACGTCGGCCGTTTGCGAGGCCACGGCAATCGTGAATGAAAAGTACAGGAAATCGCCGTAATCGGGCTTAAACAGTTTCTCCACATGTGGAAAGTTCAAGCCACTTCCATGCGCGGTTCGGTAGTACTGGCTGGCGTAGGTCAGCGCAAAGGTCACAGGAAGCAGCAGCCAGGACCCCGTAACGGTGGCGAGTGCGAACAGCACATGAGGCAAGGCATGCGGGGCACCCGGCGCCTTCGCAGCCATCAGTTCGACGACGATGCCCATCAGACTGATCAACGCCGCCAGGATCACGATGATCAGCACGATGGACGCCGCTTCGGCTTGCGCCACGGCGACCTGCCGCAAGCGGGTGTGATCGGCACGAAGCATCATCAAGCCGGCCAGCACCAGATACAGCCAGACCGCCACGTTCCAGCCGAGCAGACTTCGCGTGATGAGGCTGTAGCTATTCGGCAGCAGCGTCGCTGCGGCGATGCCGGTCGCGATGGCCACCATCAGCCGTGGGCGCACCCTCAGGTGAGCGATCAAGCGTCTCACGGTCCGCCTCCAGACGCGGGATAGTCGGACGGTATAGACCCCCGACGCAGCTCCAGTTTCCTGGCATGAGCCAGCGGTGGTGGCCATGCGTTCGGGCTGGAGGGTACGCCCCGACCCTCTAGCATCAGGCGTGCTGCATTGATCCAGCCGGCGTGCCCGACTACACAGCACACCGATGGGCCGCTCGCATCGGCGATCCAGCCTGCGCACCGGTCGAAGAGCATCGACACGCTTTCGCCGCCATGCCCGCAGTAGCGAGCGAAATCTGCGCACCAGGCCGTGACAGCGGATTCGCCGATCTCGTCCCAGGTCAGTCCGTCCCAAACTCCGAAGTCGATCTCGGCCAGCGCCGCATCGATCCGGTGGTGCCAGCCCCAGCGCGCCAGCCATCGTCCAACATCGGCACCGCGCCGCAAGGGCGACGTCCAGACTTCGTGCGCCAGCGCGTGCCTTCGCGCATGGCGTCGGATGCCGTGCGCCAGTCGTTTGGCCCTTCGCGGATCGACGGCGAGATCGGTGCGTCCAATGCAGCGACCACCGGCACCAATCGCCTTCGGGTGGCGCCAAACGTACAGCATGCGCAGCTCACTGGGGTACCTTCGTGCTGCGCACTCCGGTATTCGCCCTTGGGGCGGCCCGGCGGGCTCATGCTCCATGCAAGCCACCCCACGCCACCGCCCACGACAACAGCACCAGCAGCTCGGTGAGCTGTTGCGCCGCACCCAGCGTGTCGCCAGTCACACCGCCGAGGCGCTTGCGAAACCAGCGTGCGCACCAGCCTGCGCCCAGCGCAGCAAACATGACGCTACCGATCACGGGCACGACCCACAGTGACTGGTTCAGTGCCAGCGGAATCGCAACCGGCAATACCCAGCCGCACGCGACGATCAGGCTGGCGGTGGACAGTCTCTGGGCCAGTGGCTTGGCCTTGGCGTGCTCGACATCGCCGGCATACGGCAGAAAGTGGATCAGCGCGGTCGAGGCCGCTCGTGACGCGGTGTGCCCCAGCAGCAAGGCCCCGCAGGCCCAGTCGACAGGCAGCGATGACAGCGTCGCAGCCTTCATTGCCAACATGGTCACCAAGCCCATCGCGCCATATGCGCCGATGCGCGAGTCCTTCATGATCTCCAGCGCGCGCTCACGAGTGACAGCGCCGCCCAGACCGTCGCAGGTATCGGCCCATCCGTCCTCGTGGAAGCCGCCGGTGGCCAGCATCGTCGCCGCCATGGACAGCAGCACCGCAACGGGCAACGGCAACACCCGACTCGCCGACCACAGAACCAGCGCACCGAACGCACCGACCAGCAGACCGATCGCCGGGAAGTGACGAGCACTCTGATGCAACCAATCCGGTTCGAACCCGACCCAGCGGGGGATCGGCACGCGGGTGAAGAACTGCAGGGCGATGAAGAAGAGCCGCACCTCGTGCACGAACCTCGACAACATGCCGCGCGGTGGTAGCGCGGCGAGGGGCGACATGGAACGCTCAGGCACCGTCGGCGGCTCGTCTGGTGTCATGCCGCAGCGCCACCCTCGGCCGGCTGCGACGTACCGTCGTCGCCCGTGACGACACCCGCCGATTCGAAGCTCGCCATCTCGCGCAACAGGCGCACAGCGCTTTCCAGCAGCGGCCATGCCAGCGCAGCGCCCGAGCCCTCGCCGAGCCGCAGTCCCAGGTCGAGCAGCGGCTTCACGCCCAATCCTTGCAGCATCAGCGCGTGGCCTGCTTCATCGGACCGGTGCGAAAAAACGCATCCCGACACCACGGCAGACACCATCTGCTGCGCGACCAGAACCGCCGCCCCGGTGATGAAGCCATCGACGACGACGACGCGACGATCTTCCACCCCCTGCAACACGGCACCGACCAGCATCGCAATCTCAAACCCTCCGAACGCCGACAGCGCCTGCAGCGGACCGACGGCACGCGGATGCCTTTCCAGAACGCCGCGAAGCACCGCCAGCTTGCGCAGCAGACCGGTGTCGTCCAAGCCGGTACCCCGGCCGATGCAGCGTTCGATCGGCTCGCCCGCCAGCCGAGCCATCAGCAGCGCCGCGCTGGACGTGTTGCCGATGCCCATCTCGCCCAGCAACAGCGCGTTGCCGGGCAGCTCGCGCACCACCTCGCGGCCCGCCCGAACGGCCAGCAAGCACTGCGCCTCGGACATCGCCGGCCCTTCGAAGGCATCGGCTGTGCCAGCGGCGATCTTGCGATCGAGCAGTCCGGGACGCGGCGCGAAATCGTGTCGTACGCCGGCATCGATCACGGTCAACGCCAGGCCATGCTGACGTGCGAGCACGTTGACCGCGGCGCCACCCGCCAGGAAGTTCTCGACCATCTGCCACGTCACATCCGACGGATACGCAGAGACGCCTCGCGCCGCCAACCCGTGATCGCCTGCGAACACCACCAGCTGCGGCCGCACGAGCGCGGGCTGCTCGCTGCGCAGGATCAGTCCGATCTGCAGCGCCAGAGATTCGATGCTGCCCAGCGATCCCAGCGGCTTGGTCTTGCGGTCCAGACGGTGCTGCAAGCGTGTGCGCAGCCCGACGAGATCGGTGTCGGAAATGTCGAGGGAAAGGTTCATGGGAAAGGAACTCAGAAAACAGACAGAAGCGTTGTCGCGTCCTTGCTCACAAGCGCGGCACGGCGGTCAGTCGCCCGCCGACCCGCTCGATCGACAACGCGCCACCAAACACGGTGACCAGGCTCCCCTGTACTTCGGTCGATCGCGGCGACCCCTCGGCGCGGACCCTGCCCTCCTGCAGCACCACCAGCCGATCGGCCTGAAGCGCAAGAGGCAGGTCGTGCAGCACGCTGACCACCGTCGTGCCCGCCGCAGCCAGGCGCTTCAGCAGGCGCACGACGGCCACCTGATGCGGCGGATCGAGATGCGTCGTCGGCTCGTCCAGCAGCAGCACCGGCGCATCGACAGCGAGCGCGCGCGCCAGCAGCACGCGCTGGCGTTCGCCGCCGGACAGCTCATGCAGCCGTCGGCACTGCCAAGCGGTGCACTCGGTGGTGGCCAGCGCCGCGTCGACCGCAGCATCGTCCTGCGATCCCGGCGTCGCGAACAGTCCCAGATGCGGCAGCCGACCGAGCTGCACCACGTCACGCACCGTCAGCTCACCACTGGCCTCGGCAGCCTCGTGCTGGGCCAGCCAGGCAATGCGTTGGCCTCTCGCGCGGGCGCTGTAGCCGGCAAGTGGACGACCGTCGAGCCAGACCTGACCGGCCTGCGGCGTCAACAGACCCGCCAGCGCGCGCAGCAAGGTCGATTTGCCACCTCCGTTCGGCCCGACGATTGCGGTCCAACCGGGGTACAGCGAAAGCGACAGGCCGCGCAGCACGGGCAGCCCGCCCAGCGACACGTGCAGACCGTCGACGCGCAGCACGGCAGCCGGCGGGGACGTCGTCGCGGTTGCCGGAACGGGGGGGCTCGCCGCCACGCGATTCATCCGAGCCTCCGTCGGCGCAACAGCCACAACAGATAACTCCCCCCCAGCACGGCGGTGACCACACCGACCGGCAGCTCCTGAGGTGCGATCAGGCTGCGCGCGAGCACGTCTGCAGCCAATAACAAGGTGCCGCCAGCGGCTGCGCTGGCCAGCAGCGTGTAGCCGTTCGGTGCGGGAGCGCAGCGGCGCACCAGATGCGGTGCCGCGAGGCCGACGAACGCCACCAGCCCCGCCTGCGACACCGCGAGCCCGGTGGCCAGCGCGAGCACCGCCACCAGCACCAGCCGCCAACGCGCCAGCGCCAGGCCGAGGCTGCGCGCGCTGTCCTCGCCGAGGGTCAACGCATCCAGCACACGAGCCAGGCGCCAGGCGATCGGCAGCGTCACGACGAGGCCAATGGCCAACACGGCGACGCTGCTCCAGCCAAGGAAGCCGGTGGTGCCCAGCATGAACGCCTGCTTGCCGCGCAGCGCCTCCGGAGCTGCGGTCGACACCATGTCTCCCAGCGCCGACAGCACCACACCCACCACCACGCCGGCCAGCAGCAACCTCGGCGTCTGCTGCGCTCCGCGCGCCAGGGCCAGCGTCAGACCGACCCCGACGAAGGCTCCGACGAAGGCTGCACCGACCAGCCCCAGACGAGCCAGCCCATCGGCGGCCGCCCAGCCGACCGCGACGCCACCCAGCGAGCCGGCAGCCAGCACCAGCACCACCGCCAGAGACGCGCCCGCTGCCGAACCGAGCAGGTACGGATCGGCCAGCGGGTTGCGAAACAAGCCCTGCGCGACCGCGCCAGCCAGCCCCAGAAGCGCCCCGGTGAGCCAGGCGCCAAGCGTGCGTGGTGCGCGGATCTGACCCAGGATCAACTGGGTGTCGGCGTCACCGAACGACGGCCATGACCACCCGTCACTGCCCGCCGCCAACCCGGCTGCCGCGAGCGCGACCGACATGAGCAGCAGGCCGATCGCCAGGCTGCGGCGCCGTAGCGCACCCAGATCAAGGCGCGAACGGCTGGCATTGGCGGTCATGGACTGATCGGTCATCGCGACGAGACTACCAGCCTCGTCAGGCAGCCCGCCAGCAGCAGCGCCGCTTCCCCCAGGCGCGGGCCGGGACGCACCAGCACCTCGTAGCGCTGGTGGCTGAAACCGCAGACCCGACCCTCGCGCAAGGCATGGAGCTGCGACCAACCGGGCCGCCGCGCCATTTCGTCGAGGTTGCGCTGGTCAGCCATCACGATGTCCGGCTGTGCACGCACGACGAATTCGGGGTTGAGCTTCGGAAACGGGCCGTCTTCCGCGCGAACGATGTTGCCGAGGCCGAGGCGCAGCAGGGTCTGACCGATGAACGAGGCCTCTCCGGCCGCATACGGCGTCGCGTCGACTTCGAAATAGACGCGCTGTCCGCGCAGCGCTGTCGGCACACTGGCGACGGCACGGTCGACATCGGTCTGGATGCCGGCCCACACCCGTTCGGCAGCCGCCGGGGTGCCGAGCATGACCGCCAGCATGACCAGCGAGCGATGCACATCCGCATGCGTCTTCGACTCGATCACGATCACTTTGAGACCGAGTGACTCCAGCCGTTCGATCACGCGCGCCGAGGGTGCAGCCAGCACGACATCGGGCTTCAGCGCAACGATGCGTTCGAGGTTCGCATCCTCGATGCCGCCGAGCTTGGGCAAGGCCAGAACACGGGCTGGCGAATTGGAGTAGCGATCGGTTCCGACCAGGCGATCGCAGCCACCGAGCGCACAGACACTTTCGGTCAGCGACGGCAGCAAGCTCACGATGCGCCTGGGTGGCGCCGCCAGGGTCTGCTCGCGATTCCGGTCGTCGATCAGCGTGATCGGCCTCGGCCCGCCGCCGGCGGCTCGAAAACTTTGCGCGTGCAGCGGCATCGTCACCACGCACAGCCAGAGCCCCAGCAGCGCCCCGCCGCTGCGGACAAGTGCGGTGCGAGCGATGCCGTTGCGGCGCCAAGTCACCTCGGCGCCCGCTTCACCGGCACCTCGATGCCCGCGACCATCAGGGTCACCCGGGAGCATCGGGCAGCCACCACCTGGTGCAGGCGACCGAGCCGATCGACGAAGCCCCGTGCTTGCGGCGACAACGGCGACACCCCGAGGCCGATCTCGTTGGATACCAGCAACAGCGGGCCGCAAGCGGCACTGATCGCATCGCACCAGGCTTCAGACGTCAGATCCCAGTCGATGTCGTCGAGAGGGGCGCCTTCCAGCGGCATCAGCAGGTTGGTCAGCCACATCGTCAGGCAGTCGACGATCACCAGGCGGCCCGGCGCGCTGTGCCGGGAAACTGCCTGCTCCAGATCGAATGGCACCTCTTCGGTCTCGAGTCGCGGGACCCGCTCGGCTCGTTCAAGGCGATGGTGCGCAATCCGCAGGCGCATCTCGTCGTCGCCTGCGCGCGCCGTGGCCAGCAGCACGGCCGAGTGAGTCGGTTGTGCTGCCAACCATGCGGCAGCACGCCGCTCGGCGCAACGGGACTTGCCGCTGCGCTGTCCTCCGACGATCAATTCATGCACTGCAGTCTCTCCAGTCCAAAGTGTCACGCCGGAGCGATGCGGCTACAGCCCGATGCCGCTGTAGCGCAGTCCGATCCAGCCCTGGCGGCCCAGCGCGCGATAGTCGCGGGCCGGTTCGATGTCGCGGTCACCGACGTTCAGCACCTTGGCCTCGAGCTGCCACTGAGTGGACAGACGCCAGCGCGCCTGCAGGTCGAGCGTCGAATACCCGCCGAGCCGCTTGCCACCATCGGGGCGGTTGCCCAGTGTCATCAGCGTGGCGCCGAACGTCCAGGCCTCGATCTGGTAATCGGCACTGAGCGTTTCCTGATGCCTGGCGCGGCGTTCCAGACGCTCGCCGCTGCGCTCGTCCTTCGCGTTCAGCAGGTCGACCGTGCCACGCAGGCTGAGCGAGCCGATGCGGTGCCCGGCAGTCAAGGTCGCACCCTGCAGGCGGGCGCGATTGATGTTGCGCGCGCAACCGAAGTCGTAGGACGAATCGACCGGGCAGAAGGCGCGATCGGGCTCGTAGGCGATCAGGTCACGCACGCGGTTGCGGTACAGCGTGACCGACGCATTGCTGTCGCCCGAGAGCCAGCTCAGGCCGATTTCGGCACTGCGCCCGCGTTCGGGTCGAACTGTGTCGACGCCATAGCCCGTGTAGAACAGGTCGTTGAAACTCGGAGCGCGGAACGTGGTGCCGGCCAGCGCACGCGCCGTCAGACCGTGTCCGAGTTCGTACCCCCAGCCCAGGCGTCCGGTGGTCTTTCCGCCATAGACCGAGTTGTCGTCGTGCCGCACATCGGCCGACAGCAGGTGCGCACCGAACTTGCCCGAATAGCCGAGGCCCAGCGAATCGTTGTGACGACGTTTCTCCGACGAAAAGGCCGATGTCTTCGCTCTCTCTTCGAGGCGCTCAAGCACGGCCACGAGCTGCTGGCGAGCATCCAGCGCAAACGCGTTCTGCCAGGTGTATTGATCGCGGCGGGTGATGAAGCGGTCAGGAAAGTGCGCACCGTCCAACGATTCGTCGGCGTTGTGCGCCAGTTGCACGCGCGTGGTCCAGATCGGGCTGATCACGCCGTCGTAACTGACGGCCAGAACCTGGGTGTCGAGCCGCGTGCCGAAGTTGGGGGACGGGTCCTGCGCGTAGTCGGGTGGCGCGAATTCGGACGCGTCGTACTGCGACCGCAGCCGTGCGTCGACCAAGCTCACCGCCACGCGATGGCCCGGCGCCACGGTGTAGCCCAAGCGCAGCTGTGCGGTGCGACGGCTGTAGCCATCGCGATCGGGGTTGTAGTTGCCGAATCGGTCGCCGGCTCGCAGCGTCGAGGCGCCGTCGCTGCTTTCGCGGCTGAACGACGCGGTGTAGTCGAAGCCACCGCCCGCGCCACCGACCGAGATCTCGCCCTCCTTCGAGCCGTACTCGCCTGCAGCGATATGCCCGGAGAAGCTCGCCGGCCCCTCGCCACGCCGAGTGGTAATGCGAACCACACCTCCCAGGGCATCAGCGCCATACAGACTGGAGCCCGGCCCGCGAAGCACCTCGATGCGCTCGATCTGCGCCAGGCTGATCGCATCGAACGAGACCTGGCCCAGCGTCGCAGAACCGATGCGCACACCGTCGACCAGCACCAGCGTGCTCTGCGAACTGGCGCCCCGGATGAAGATGCCGGCTGAGTGCCCCGGACCGCCAGTGCGCGACAGTTGGACCCCGGCCTCGCGGCGCAGCAGGTCTTCGACCGAATCGGCGGCCGACTCGCGGATGCGTTGCGCATCGATCACGACCACGTCGGCAGTCACCTGATCGAGTGGAACCGGTTCGCGGGTGGCGATGACGACCACGGGAGCAAGGCGTGTCTGCGCCTGGGCATCCATGATCGGGAGGCAGGCTGCGGTGATCGCAGACAAAAGGACGAACGAATAGCGGCTGAAAACAGCCTGAGGCGCACGCGGCGCCGAGCGGAAGGAACGCATGATGAAGAGTCCGACAAGATTGCAAGCGACCCGCTTCCCCGCGGGCGCATGCGATGCAGGTGCGATTCGAGAATCGCACCCCCTTGTTGGCCGGTATCCGGGCTGATGGAGCAACCTCTGCGACCTTCCCAGAGACGATGAGTCTCCAGTGGTTGTGAGCGCAAAAGCTGAAACCGCCGTCAATGAAGACCAGGGCTTCGTCCACCGTACCGTTGCGGGGGCAGCGCAGTTTGAGCACCTGGCGGCGCTTTCTGCTTCCCGTTTAACTGCACCGACAAGAACATCGGCGCGGGCACCAAACAGCCGAGGATTGTAAGCACCGCCCTACAATAAAAATTCACTTGTCGACCGAGGCTGTGCCATGTCAAAGATTGAAGACCTCGCCGACCGGGTCGATCGGCTGCTCCTGCGGCACGACGAGTTGCAGCGCACCAACGCACTCTTGGAACAGCAGCTGACTGCCGTGGCCAGTGAACGCGACAGCCTGCGTTCGCGCCTTCATGCCGCACGTGCCCGCATCGACACGCTGCTCGAACGCCTGCCGGCTGACCTACCGCTGGCGGCAACCGATGGTGCAGCCACCGCTGCTCCCCCTGCCAACGAGGCCACGCCATGAAACAGATTGAAGTCACGATCCTCGGCCAGAGCTATGTGCTCGGCTGTCCCGAAGGAGGCGAGAACCTGTTGCAGGCATCGGTGAAAGCGGTGGATCGCGAGATGACGACGATCCGCGCCGCAGGCAAGGTGAAGGCCCGCGAGCGCATCGCGGTGCTGGCGGCTCTGAATTTGGCATACAAGTTGGAGCAGCGTCCCGAAACAAGCTCGAACACCGATCCGGCACCCTCTTCGGTCGATGTCAATGCACTGATTTCCCGCATCGACAAGGCTCTCGGCGAACACGGCCAGTTGTTGTGACGCAATCGGCGTGGAGGTCACCCTTTCGACACCATTGCAACGCGGTGCAGGCGTAGACTTTGAACGTCCGTTGCGTTCGCGTGAGTTTTTAATTCCTTGAACCGATGCTCTCGCGAGCCCGGGCTGGGAAAATTGCCGAGTGGGTGTGATCGTCTCGCGTCAGATGAACCCGAAGCACGGTTGACCCGGCCCACCTGAATCCCCTGGGTTCAGGAATGCGGCTCACGGTTCGCAGCGGACACCCCCGTTTTTCGCTCTGGCGATCTCTCGGAATCCGTCTAACCGCAGCGTCAAACCGCAGCGTCGAACCGGATGCTGGCCAACGTGACGTGGTTGCCGCCGCGCCCCTGGGCTGCGGCCAAGGCACTGTCCGCAGCCTGCAACAGTTGTTCCTGTGTGCGTGCCGTGTGCGGAAAGCTGGCGACACCCATCGTGACGGTGAATCCGAAATCCTGTCCGTCCAGCACAACGATCTGCGTCGCGCATTGGCGCCGCAGGCCTTCCATCCGCGAATGGGCGGTGGCGAGGCCGACGCCGGACAGCAGCACGGCAAAGCGATCCTCGGTGACTCGACACGACGCATCCATCGCTCGGGTATTGCCACGCAGCAATCGCCCGAGGGCTTCAACCACGCGCAAGCGCGCTGACGCACCCAGCGCTTTCGCAACACCGAGCGCAGGATCGATCGCGATCGACACCAACGAAAATTCGCGGTGCTCACGCGACGACAAATCGACCTCGCGGCACAACTGATCCTCGAAGTGGAGGTTGTGGACCAGACCGGTGACGGTGTCGCGCAGCGCCGAATCCTGCGTCTCGCGACGGAGCTCTTCACTGTCTGCCTGTTGTTGTTCAAGTTGCTTCAGCGCCAGCGCGAGCTGCGCATCGCGCTGGCGCGATTCAGTGACCTCGGTCCAGATCGAGCACAGATAGCGGGCCGCAGCGTCGGCGGTCGTGATCAGCACCCGTGTCACGTTGAATTCGCGACGCAGCCGGTCACGCTCTATGCGGTGCTCTGCCGTGTGCGTCAGGCCCAGGTTCGCTGCGGTCAAGTCGGCAGCGCGCAGGGGCGCAGCGAGATCGGCATCCAGCAGTTCGGCATCGGTACGGCCCAGCATGTCGGCATGAACTCGACCGAAGAATTCAGCCAGCGTCGGGCACGCGTAGACATAACAGCCTGTGGTCAGGTCCTTGATGCCCAGGCCAGCGTCGACGCCCGCCAGCCAAGCAAGAAGCACTTCGCCCCACACCCCGGGACTCAGCCTCAAATCCGTGACCACCTGTCGCAACGCGACCGCCGGATCGGCGGACAGAACCGGCACGGCATGGTTCATCGCTGCCCTTTCGTCCCCAGCATTCCGGGCTCTTTCACGTTCATGTGGGGTTCAAGACAGACCCTGTTTTCCGAAGCAAGCAGCCTAGCGCAATGTGCGGCCTCAAACATCACCAAAAGCTGGAGATTGGGAACCATAACGACTGCGGCCCCCTTGTTCGAAGGGGGCCGCTCTGAGACAGAGGCGATCGGCGGATGCTACCGACCGAATTACGGGGCCTTCTCGAAATTGGCCGACACCTTGCCCAGCCCGCCGTCGAACGCCACGCCGACCCATTCGGTCGCGATGTCTTCATCGACACCGACAGCATCGAAGGTGGCGCTCCAGGTCATCAGCGTTTTGCCGTCAGCGGTGGGACTGACGGAGATGGTCGACACATAGTTCTTGATCGGGAACGGACTTTTCAGGGTCGTGTAGGTGTAGCTGCTCTTGGCTGCGTTGTACGCAAGCAGCTTCTCTACCAGTTCTCCGCCATCGGCGAGCTTCAGGGTGCGTATCGCGCCAGGCTTGGTGCTGTTGCCCTTGAGGGTGCTGTTTCTCACCGCCGGGTGCCACAGATCGATCGCGTTGAAGTCGCCGACGTATTTCCAGACCGTGGCCGGCGCGCGGTCGATCGTGATGTCACGCGAAAAGGAAATGGCGCCTTCGGCATGGCATGGCCCTGCGACGACAAGCATGCCGACGGTGGCAAATTTGAGGAGCGAGGTATTCATGTGCGAAATCTCCTGGTCATTGTTTCTTGAAATTGGCGACCACCTTGGCCATCCCGGCATCGTAGATGCCGCCGATGAGCGTGGTGGCCTGCTCGTCACTGACACCGTTGGCGTCGAAGGTCGACGTCCATTTCATCAGTGTGTGCCCCTCGTCGACCGGGGTCAGCGTAATGGTCGACTTGTAATTCGCCACCGGAAACGGGCTCTTGAGGATGGAATAGCTGTAGGTGGCCTTGGCCGGGTTGTAGGTCAGCAGCGATTCGAGGATGGTGGCTCCATCGCCCAGCGTCAGGAGCCGGCGAGTTCCGACCTTGGTGCCCTTGCCATTGAGTTCACTCTTGATGACCGCCGGGTGCCACACGTCGAGTGCGTTGAAGTTGCCGATCAGCTTCCAGACGGTCGCTGACGAGTTGTCGACCGTGACTTCACGCGAAACCGACAAGGCGCCTGCAGCGAAGCAACTACCGGTCGCGAGCAAGAGGCTGGCGACAGTGACTTTGAGGGCCAGTGTTTTCATGGGGGAAATGTCTCCTAGGCGGGCAATGATGGTTGGTTGATCGCGATGGTGCCATGCGCGGCCAGCGCCCCGCATTCTCTGGCTTGAACACGCCAACGGCAACAGGGCTGTCAACGTAGATTCCCTGACCATCATGGGCATTCGGTGTGCAAGGACGTTCAAACTGTCTGGCTCAGGCCTGAAAATTGCCTGTTTTTTCCCATCGACTTCGCACCAACGTATGCGTCCGCAACGCCGGTAGCGACGGCCGCTTTCACGATCAGACCCTATGAGCATCGCCCCGTACATCAAGGAAATCGGCCGCGGCAAGGAAGGCGCTCGATCGCTGACCAGCGAGCAGGCGCACGACCTGATGAGCCAGGTGCTCGACGGCCGTGTGAGCGACCTCGAAGTCGGTGCTTTCGCGATGGCAATGCGGATCAAGGGCGAATCGGTCGACGAGCTGTGTGGGTTTTTCTCCGCAGTGCAAGAGCGCTGCATTCCTCTCAGCCCCGGCTTACCGGCAGTCATCCTGCCTTCTTACAACGGCGCCCGCAAGTTGCCCAATCTGACCGCACTGCTGGCGTTGCTGTTGGCGCAGGAAGGCACGCCGGTGCTGGTGCACGGACCGGCCAATGACCCGGGCCGCATCACCACGGCATCGATATTTCGCGATCTGGGGCTGCCGACCGCCAAAGACGCGCGGGATGTGCGCAATGCCTGGGTCCGTCGCGAGCCGGTGTTCATGACGACCGAAACGCTCTGCCCTCCGCTGGCACGGCTCCTCGACATCCGAAGGGTCATCGGATTGCGCAATCCGGGTCACACCGTGGCCAAGCTGCTCGACCCGACGCTTGGAACGCGGGCATTGCGAGTCGTCAACCACACGCACCCGGAATATGGCGCGGCGCTGACGGCCTTCCTGCAGCGCTCGTGCGCCAACGCGATGTTGCTGCGCGGAACCGAAGGTGAACCGGTGGCCGACCCCAGGCGACTGCCCCGGCTCGATGTGTTTCTGCAGGGTGAATTGCGTGCCGACCTGTCGGTCGCCGCCCAGGAGGGCGTGCTGACCGAACTGCCGGTGCTGCCTCGCAGCATCGACGCCGCGACGACAGCGGTTTACATCCAGTCGGTGGTCAGCGGCGAGAAGCCCGCCCCCGGCCCCCTGGCACGCCAGGTCGATTGCATCCGCAACACGCTGCAGACGCTGGCGAAAGTGCCGGTGCATGAGTTGATCGCCTGACGGCGCAGCGAATCCGGACGCACGGTCCACTTGTTCGCAGCCCATCGGCTGGCACGCCCCATGGACGTGGCCGCCACAGTGCCAACAGACACTCGCGCTTCGCGCGACGGGCAGATGACGCTCAGCGACTCAGGCGCTGCCGAGCCGACTCGTACAAACAGACTGCAGCAGCCGCACCGACGTTGAGCGACTCCTCGCCACCCGGCTGCGGAATGCGAAGCGTCAGGCTACAGCGCACCTGCAACGCGGCCGAAACGCCCTCGCCTTCGTGCCCCAGCACCCAGGCGCACGGCCAGGGCAGCGCGACTTCATGGATCGCCTGCGTCGCGTACGAACTGGTCGCCAGCATCGGGATGCTCAGCGAACCCAGCGCAGCAGCCTCGACACCTTCAACCAGTGACAGTCCAAAGTGCGCGCCCATGCCCGCGCGAAGCACTTTGGGCGACCACAGGCCGGCGGTGCCCTTCAGCGCCACCACCTGAGTGAAACCGAAAGCCGAGGCGCTGCGCAGAATGGTGCCGACATTGCCGGCGTCCTGCAGACGATCGAGCACAACGGTTGCCGCGTCGGGGTGCAGCTGAATGGCACCGATCCACGGAACCACGAAACCGATGGGCGCCGGCGATTCGAGCGTGCTGACTCCGCCCATCAGCGCGGCCGGCAACACCGCCACCGCTGGCGCCTCTTGCGCCAGCTCGCGCAAGGGCGACGCCCAGCCCGCCTCGCTGATCACCGCCTGCAGCGGTACACCACCGCGCTGGAGGAAGGCCCGGCACAGGTGATCGCCTTCGATCCACAGTTCGCCCAGCTTGCGATAGGCCACCGGATCGCGGCCGAGCTTGCGCAGACGCACCAGCAGCGGGTTGTCGCGCGATGCGACGGCCTTGACAACCGGTGCCGTCACGATGAACCGTCCAGCACCGCACGCACTGGTGCAAACGAACGCCGGTGCGCCGCGCACGCACCATGCGCGCGCAAAGCCGCCAGGTGGGCGACCGTCGGGTAGCCCTTGTGACCATCGAAGCCGTACTGCGGATGGCGCTCGTGCAGCAGCAGGCACAGTCGGTCGCGGTGCACCTTGGCGAGGATCGACGCGGCAGAGATCGCCTGCACCTTCGAGTCCCCTTGAACGATGGCCTCGGCAGGCATCGGTAACACCGGCAGTCGATTGCCGTCGACGAGCACCCGGTGTGGCCGCAGCCGCAGGCCGTCGACTGCACGACGCATCGCGAGCAGAGTCGCTTGCAGGATATTCAGGCGATCGATCTCTTCGACACTGGCCTCGGCAACGCAGCAGCACAGCGCCTTGGCGCGAATCTCGTCGAACAGGCGATCACGAGTCCGGGCGGTGAGCTTCTTCGAATCGTTCAGGCCGTGGATCGGTTGCAGTTCGTCGAGGATCACGGCAGCAGCCACCACCGGACCGGCCAGCGGCCCGCGACCGGCCTCATCGACCCCAGCCATGAGGCCAGGGACATCCCAGCTCAGGCCGAGCTGCTCAGCGCCCAAGTATTTTCTCGATCGCATCGGTGGCGGCCTGCGCGGTGTTGCGGCGCAGCAAATTGTGCAACGTCTCGAAGCGAGCCGACAGCGCCTGGCAGCCAGCGGGGTCATCCAGCCAGGCGAAAGCGGCCTCGGCCAAATGGGCGGGCGTGGCGGCTCCTTGCAGGAACTCGGGCACAGCAAACTCGCGAAGCAGGATGTTTGGTAACCCGACCCACGGTTGGTAGTTCATCCGCTTCATGATCTGTGCGCTGAGCCAGTGCATCTTGTAGGCGATCACCATCGGACGCTTGAACAGCGCCGCCTCGAGGGTGGCGGTGCCGCTGGCAATCAGCGTCACGTCGCAGGCGGCCAGCGCCTCATGTGACTGGCCATCGAGCAGTTGGATACCGACACTGGCCGCATGCGCCGCCAGCAGGGGCTCGATCATCGGACGCAGGCCGGGCGCAGCGGGCAACACGAAACGCAACTCGGGCCGGCGACGCTTCATCGCACGGGCTGCCTCGAGCAGCGTCGGCGCGATGTAATGAATCTCGGAGCGCCGGCTGCCGGGCAGCAATGCAATCACGGTGTCGCTGTCGCTCAACCCGAGCGCCCGGCGACTGGCTTGCCGAGGCACCTCCAGCGGTATCGCATCGGCCAGCGGGTGGCCGACGTAAGTCGCGGCAACACCATGCTGCGCATACAACTCGGGCTCGAATGGGAAGATGCAAAGCACATGATCGACGGCGCGCTTGATCTTCGCGATTCGCTCGCCACGCCAAGCCCAGATCGACGGACTGATGAAGTGGATGGTGCGGATGCCACGCGCCTTCAAGCGGACTTCGAGGTCGAGGTTGAAGTCGGGCGCATCGACGCCGATGAAGGCATCGGGCGGAGTCTTCAGCAATCTCTCGGCCAGCCGGTTGCGGATGCGCAGAAGTTCGGGGTAATGGCGCAGCACCTCGGCGTAGCCGCGCACCGCCAGCTTGTCGCTCGGCCACCAGGCTTCGAAGCCATGCGCCACCATCTTCGGCCCGCCGATGCCCATGGCCGCGAGTGCAGGCCAGCGTTCGCTCAAACCGTCCAGCAGCAGACCGGCCAGCAGATCGCCCGATGCTTCGCCAGCCACCATCGCGATGCGTGGGGGGCGTTCATCCATCGGTGAGCTGAAGTGTCGAGCGGCGCACGTCGAGTCAGCGCACGATGCCGCGCTGCGACTTCGCGAGAAACTCGGTCATCACTGCCACGTCGGCCGCAGCATCGGGCGCACTGTGGGCCAGTTCGGCGATGGCCTCGCGGGCCTGGTCCAGCGTATGGCCCTGGCGATAGAGCAGCCGGTGCATCTGCTTGACTGCGGCGATGCGCTCAGGGCCGAACCCGCGCCGGCGCAGACCCTCGACATTGAAACCGCGCACCGCCAGCGGGTTGCCGTCGACCATCATGAACGGAGGCACATCTTGCGAGACCGCGCTGGCGAAACCGACCATCGCATGCGCGCCAACCTTCACAAACTGATGCACACCGGTCAGCCCACCGACGATGACCCAATCGCCCAAGTGCACATGGCCCGCGAGAGTCGCGTTGTTGGCGAGGATGGCCTGGCTGCCAACCTGGCAGTCGTGTGCGATGTGCACGTACGCCATGATCCAGTTGTCGTCACCGAGACAAGTGACACCAGCGTCCTGCGCCGTGCCGATGTTGAAGGTGCAGAACTCGCGGATCGTGTTGCGGTCGCCGATGCGCAACTCGGTCGGCTCATCGCGGTATTTCTTGTCCTGCGGCTGCGCACCCAGCGAACAAAACTGGAAGACGCGGTTGTCGCGACCGATCGTCGTGCGGCCTTCGATTACGCAATGAGGACCAATCGTCGTTCCCACGCCGATTCGCACCTGTGAACGCACGATGCTGTAAGGCCCGACGCTGACCGAGTCGTCCAGCTCGGCGCCCGGTTCGATGATCGCCGTGGGATGGATCAGAGACATGAAGCAGACACGGTAGACGCGCAGGTCAGCAGCGCCGTCGTGCTCAGGTGGACTTTCGCACCACCGTGCACATCAGATCGGCCTCTACCGCCAGTTCGCCATCGACGGTGCCACGCGCCTTGAACTTGAAGATGCCAGACTTCTGGCGATCCAGCTTGACTTCCATGATCAGCTGATCGCCGGGCTCGACCGGACGCTTGAAACGTGCCCCGTCAATGCCTGCGAAGTAGAACAGCGCGTCGTCTTCGGGCAAGATGTCCAACGTCTCAAAACCCAGGATCGCAGCAGCCTGGGCCAGCGCCTCGATCATCAGCACGCCTGGCATCACTGGGCGCTGGGGGAAGTGACCACTGAAGTACGGCTCGTTGATGCTGACGTTCTTGAGCGCTCGGATAAAGTCGTTCTTCTTGAGCTCAAGCACGCGATCGACCAGAAGGATCGGATAGCGATGCGGAATCTTCTTGAGGATTTCGTGGATGTCCATCGTCATGACGGTTTGTTCTCGTTGTTCTTTTCGAGGGCACGAATGCGGTCGCGCAGTTGGTGCAGTTGACGCAGCGTGGCCGCATTCTTTTCCCACGAAGCATTGTCATCGATGGGGAACAGGCCGGAATACAAGCCCGGTTTGAGGAGCGAGCGCGTGGCCGAAGCTCGCGGCCCGATGTGAACATGGTCGGCAATCGTCACGTGCCCCGCCACCCCGGCACCACCAGCCAGCGTGCAATGAGCGCCAATGCGGGTGCTGCCTGAAACTGCAGCCGTGGCGGCCATCGCTGTATGCGCACCGACATGCACGTTGTGGGCGATCTGAACCAGGTTGTCGAGCTTGACCCCGTCTTCGATCACGGTGTCCTCAAGCGCCCCCCGATCAATGCAAGTGTTGGCACCGATCTCGACGTCGTCACCGATGCGCACGCCACCGAGTTGCTCGATTTTTTCCCAGCGGCCCGCATTCGGTGCAAAACCGAATCCGTCGGCGCCGATCACGACACCGCTGTGAACGATCCCGCGCGCACCGATGTGGCAACCCGCGCCTAGCACTGCCTGCGGGTGCAACCGTGTCCGCGTGCCGACCGAGGCGCCCGCGCCGACAAAGCACTGGGCACCGATCACCGCGCCATCGCCGATCACTACGTCCTGTTCGATAACGGCCAGGGCGCCGACGGAGACATCACGGCCGAGTTGCGCCTGCGGATGCACGACGGCGCTGGGGTGCACCACGGCGGCGACCGAATCGCGCGCGCGCGCCGCCCACAGCTGAGTGAGCCGGGCGAAGCACAGGTAGGGATCGGCAGCGATCAGCGCATCACCACGCTGCGCGGCCGCTTCGCGGTGCGCTGGCGCGGCGATCACGCAACCGGCTTGCGAGTCGGCGAGCTGCGACAGGTAGCGCGGGTTGGAGAGGAAGGAGATCGCTTCGGGAGTCGCGCTTTCAAGCGGCGAGATGCGGGAGACGATCCGTGCCGGATTGCCGATCAGTTCCGCGCCGAGTTGCGCTGCCAGCTCTCCGAGCGCAAACCGTGCAGTCGAATCACTTGGCACCCTGTGCATTCAGCGCCTTGACCACCTTGTCGGTGATGTCGATCTTCGGGCCGGCAAAGACGGCCTCTTGAATGATGAGGTCGTACTTGTCGGCTTCGAAGATCTGCTTGATGACCTTGTTGGCGCGATCGACCACGGCCGACAACTCTTCGTTCTTGCGCTGCGTCAGGTCTTCCTGGAATTCGCGCCGCTTGCGCTGGAATTCGCGGTCCTGCTCGACCAGATCGCGTTGGCGCCGGCTGCGCTCAGATTCGGACAGGGTCGGCGCTTCCTTCTCCAGCTTTTCGCTGCTCGCCTTCAGCTTGCTCGCGAAATCAGCCATGTCCTTGTCGCGCTTGGCGAACTCGGCCTCTAGCTTGGCTTGCGCCGTCTTCGCCGGGATGGCCTCTCGGAGCACACGATCGCTGTTGACGTAGCCGATCTTGACCTCCTGCGCCTGGGCAGACCATGTGAACACCGACAGCATCGACGCGGCCAACGCGCTCTTAAGTAACCTGTTCATCAAAACGCGGTCCCGAGTTGAAATTGAAGACGCTGGATTCTATCTGTTGGCTCTTTCTTGATTGGCGTGCCATAGCTGATCTTGAGGGGGCCGACCGGCGAAATCCAGCTCAGACCCAGACCCACCGATGCCCGCAGACTGTCCAGGGTCATCTTGTCGCTGACGGCCCACACGTTGCCGATGTCCGTGTAGGCAAACCAGCGCAACGTCCGATCGTTGCCGGTACCAGGCAGCGGCAGGTACAGCTCGCTGTTGATGTTGAGGCGGCGATTGCCGCCCAGGTAGGCCCCGAGGTTGTCGACCCCACCGAGTGACCCTTGGTCGAAACCACGCACCGTGCCCAAACCACCACCGAAGAAGTTCTTGAAAATCGGGTACGGGCGACCACCCAGACCCTTGCCGTATCCGAACTCGGCATTGAGACCCAAGGTGACTCGCTGGAACGGAGTGAAGTACTCCTGGTACTGCAGGTTGGCACGCAAGTAACGCTGATCGCCGAGGAGTCCCAGGTCAACGTTGACGCGCTGGAAACGGCCGCGAGTGGGCACCAGCGCGCTGTCACGCTGATCGCGCGTCCAGCCGATCGTCAGCGGTACCGACGAACTGGTGGACCCGAATTGCTCCCGGTAGCGGAAATAGCTGTCGGGCAGGTTGTTGGTGCCTTGTATCTCGGTGCGCTCATAGCCGATACCGAAGAACACGGTGTCGAACTCGCTGAACGGGACACCAAAGCGCACCGAGCCCCCGGGGGTGACGAGCTTGTAGTCCTCGCCCTGGCTGTTCAGCGGCGAAGACGTCCGGTAATAGAGGTCGAATGCACGAGAGATGCCATCGACGGTGAAGTAGGGATCGATCGTGCTCAGAACGATGGTCCGCTGCGACTTGCTGGTGTTGAACTCCAAGCCCAGATAGTTGCCGGTGCCGAAGACGTTTTCCTGCTTCACCGACGCCGTCAGTGAAATCTTGTCTGCGCTGGAGAAGCCGGCTCCCAGAAGCAGATTGCCGGTCGGTTTTTCCTTGATGGTCAGAACCAGGTCGACCTGGTCGGATGTACCGGGCACCTCGTTGGTGTCGATGTTGACATCGCTGAAGTAGCCGAGCCGGTCGACCCGATCGCGCGACAGCTTGATCTTGTTCCCGTCGTACCAGGACGACTCGAACTGACGAAATTCCCGGCGTACCACCTCATCACGGGTGCGCGCGTTTCCTGCCACGTTGATCCGACGCACATAGACGCGCCGCTGCGGGTTGGCAACCAAGGTCAGATCGACGCGTCCATTGACCCGGTCGATCTCGGGCCGAGCCTCGATCCGCGCAAATGCATAGCCGAAGGTACCGAACCGTTCGGTGAACGCCTTGGTGGTTTCCGCAACGGCTTCAGCGCGATACGGCTCGCCTGGCTTGATGGTGACGAGCGACTTGAAGTCGTCTTCCTTCGACAGGTACTCGCCTTCGAGCTTCACAGAGGTGACGGTGTAGGCCTGGCCCTCGTTCAGGTTGATCGTGATGGTGATGTCCTGCTTGTCGGGAGAGATAGCGACCTGCGTCGACTCGACGCTGAATTCGAGATAGCCCCGATTGAGGTAGTAGGCCCGCAGCGTTTCGAGGTCGGCGTTCAGCTTGGCACGCGAGTAGCGGTCCGACTTGGTGTACCAGGTCAGCCAGCCACCGTCATTGAGCTCGAGCAGACCCTTCAAGGCGCTTTCGCTGAATGCGGAGTTGCCCAGAATGCGGAGTTCCTTGATCTTGGCCGCCGACCCTTCGGTGACGGTGAACGTCACGTTGACGCGGTTGCGCTCCATCGGTGTCACGGTGGTCACGACCTCGACGCCGTAGAGGCTGCGGCTGAGGTACTGGCGCTTGAGTTCCTGCTCGGCCCGGTCGGCCAGCGCCTTGTCGAAGGGCTGTCCCTCGCCAACTCCGAAATCCTTCAGTGCCTTGACGAGTGCGTCCTTCTCGAATTCCTTTGTACCGGCGAAATCGATGCTGCCGATGACCGAGCGCTCGTCGACGACGACCACCACCACCGAGCCATCGATCTGGATGCGCACGTCCTTGTACAAGCCCGTGGCAAACAAGGCCCGCAAAGCGGCCACGCCCTTTTCATCGGTGTAGGTGTCGCCGATGCGGAACGGCAGCGACGCGAACACCGTGCCGGCATCGCTGCGTTGCAGCCCTTCCACGCGGATGTCGACCAGCTTGAACGGTTCGACCGCCCACGCCGACCCGGTGTGCAAGGCCGCTGCGAGAACGAGAGAGAACAGCGAGGGGCGAAACGAGGTCGAGCGGAGAGGAATACGCAAGGTGGGTCGCATAGGAGAAATCAGTGCAGGCCCATCAGGCGGGCCACGTCGTTGAAGAGAGCAATGGACATCAGCATCAGCATGATGGCCACCCCCCCGCGCTGCAGGCGTTCAAGCCACAAGTCCGGGACCGGGCGCCCCGTCATCGCTTCGAAAAGATGGTACATGAGGTGTCCGCCGTCGAGCATGGGCAGCGGCAGCAGGTTCAGCACACCCAGGCTGATGCTGACCACGGCCAGAAAGCCGAGGTAGTAGGCAAATCCGACCCGCACCGACTGACCTGCGTAATCGGCAATCGTCAGCGGGCCGGTGAGGTTCTTCAGAGACGCCTCGCCGATCACCATCCGGCCGAACATCTTGAGTGTCAGCAGCGAGGTGTCCCAGGTGCGCGTCACCGCACGCGACAGGCCATCGAAGAAACCGTAACGCACCATGACCATCTCGGGCGGCCCACCGATGAAGGCCTCGATGCGGCCGATGCGTCGGTCCCCATCGGTGACGACCACCGGCTGGACCACCAGATCGATCGCCTGCCCGGCCCGCTCGACACGCCACGCCTGTGGTGAGGGGTCGGCCTCAGCCGCGCTGGCCCGGATGCGTTCACGCAGGCTCGCGGCATCGGCGACAACCACACCATCGACGGACAGCACGCGGTCCGCCGCACGCACGCCGGCAGCGGCAGCCGGGCCACCCGGCTTGACCTCGCCCATCACCGGCTCGGTGTAGACGCCGCCCAGGCCGATGCGGCGGATCAACTGCGCATCGAGCTCGCGGCCCTCGATTCGATCGAGCGGCAGCACCACGCTGCGATCGTGCTGACCACGTGCATCGCTCACACGCAGGTGCAGGCTCTCGTTTTCAAGCACCGCTTGCGTGACCCGCCAGACGAAGTCAGTCATCGACATCACCTCGGTCCAGTCTTCGCCGTCGGTCGATGCGGCCTGAACCCAGTCGCCCGCCTGCAAACCGGCATCCGCAGCCACGCTTCGGGCCAACGGGGCACCGAGCACCGCCTTGGGTTCGTCCATGCCGATCCAGTGCGCACAGGCATACAGCACGACCGCAAGCATGAGGTTGGCGATCGGCCCGGCAGCAACGATCGCGGAACGCTTCCAGAGCGACTGCCTGGTGAAGGACCGACTGAGTTCCGAGGCAGCCACCGGTCCTTCGCGTTCGTCGAGCATGCGCACGTAGCCGCCCAGAGGAAGCGCCGACAAGACGAACTCGGTGCTGTCCGGTGTGGCCTGACGCCGCCACAGCACGCGGCCGAACCCGACCGAGAAGCGCAGCACCTTGACTCCGCAGGCAACCGCGACGCGGTAGTGGCCGTACTCGTGAACGACGATCAGCACGCCGAGCGTCAGCGCGAAGGCCAGCACGGTGGTGATCATCGAGCGAGCCGCTCCGCCTGTTTCGATGCCGCGCGACGCACCCGTGCGTCGAGCTCGATCAGGCCCTCGACCGAACAGCACTCGTCGGGCTCGGGCCGCACCGACCCGAGGGTTCGAACGTTGACCTCGTGTATGCCGTCGAAGCCGATGGTGCCGGCCAGGAACGCCGCCACAGCAACCTCATTCGCGGCATTCAAAACGGCCGTGCTGCCTTCCGGCCCGCGCAGCGTCTCCCAGGCCAGCGGCAATCCGGGGTAGCGCTGAAAATCGGCCGGCTCGAAGGTGAGAGCCGACAACGATGTGAAGTCGAGCAGCCCGGCGCCCGAGGCCATGCGCTCAGGAAAGGACAGTCCGTAGGCAATCGGCACACGCATGTCGGGCGTACCCATCTGCGCCAGCACCGAATGGTCGCGACACACGACCATCGAATGCACGATGCTCTGGGGATGGATGACGACCTTGATCTGCTCGGGCGTCAGATCGAACAGCCAGCGGGCCTCGATCACTTCCAGCGCCTTGTTCATCATCGTCGCCGAGTCGACCGAGATCTTGCGACCCATGACCCAGTTCGGATGCGCGCAGGCCTGGTCGGGCGTGACGCTGGACAGCGTGTCCACATCACGCGTGCGGAACGGGCCGCCTGAGGCCGTCAGGATGATGTGGTCGATGCGCGCCGGCCAGGCGCGGCGGTCTTCGGGCAGACACTGGAAAATCGCAGAATGCTCGCTGTCGATCGGCAGCAGGTGGGCCCCGCCTTCGCGTACCGCAGACATGAACAGCGCGCCGCCAACCACGAGCGCTTCTTTGTTGGCAAGCATCAGGCGCTTGCCCGCGCGGGCGGCGGCCAGACACGGTGGCAGCCCGGCCGCGCCGACGATCGCGGCCATCACCGCGTCGACGTCGGGGTGCGAGGCCATCTCGCACAGCGCCTGCGGGCCGACCAGCACCGCGGTGTCGCTGCCGGCATCGCGCAGCTGCGCTTGCAGCGTCTGCGCGGGACCGGACTCGGGCAGCACCGCGAATTTCGGTCGCCACGTCAGGCATTGCGCCAGCAACTCGTCGACGCGCTGATGCGCGGTCAGCGCGAACACCTCGAAGCGCTCGGGATGGCGCGACAGCACGTCGAGCGTGCTGGTTCCGATCGATCCCGTGGACCCGAGGATGCAGATACGCAAGCGACTGTTGAGACGGGTCATGTCACACCGAAGTCAGACGGAACTGAGGGCCAAAGCCAACGGAAACACCGGCAGCAGCGCATCGACGCGATCGAGCACGCCGCCGTGCCCGGGCAGCAAGCCGCTGCTGTCCTTCGCACCGGCATGGCGCTTGACCAGCGACTCGACCAAATCGCCGACCACCCCCATCGTGACCAGAAAAATACTGACCAGCACCAGTCCGATCACACCGTGCTGAGCATAGAGATGCGTGAACAGGCTCGGCGAGCCCAGCGTCCACCTGCGGTCCGCGAGCATCCAAAGCACTGCCAGCACCAGGACCCCGACCATGCCGCTCCAGACACCTTCCCAGCTCTTGCCGGGACTGATCGCCAGGGCCAATTTTCGTTTGCCGAAAGCACGGCCGCCGAAATAGGCAGCAATGTCTGACACCCACACAAGACTGAAGATCGACAGGATGAAATTGACGCCCAGGGTGCGCGCGCTGGCCAGCGCCAGCCACGCCAGCCACAAGCCGATCAATCCAATCGCCCAGCGCAAGCCTGGTGGAAGGAGGCCCCAGCCTGCGGGCCCGGCCTTCAGCGCCCAGGATCCGCCGAGAACCCACACCCCCATCGCGGCCCACCACACCGACGGCGGCGCACTGCGTTCCCAGCCGGCACCGAGAGCGAGCGCGCACGCGCCGCCCAGCAGCAGACCGAAACCGATGGCCGAAGGTGAGCGACCGCCGTTGAGGCGCACCCATTCCCAGCCGGCTGCCGCAATGAAGACCAGGGTGAGTGCAGCAAAAGGCAGCGGCGCCGATGCGAACAACGCGGGTAGAACGATGCCCAGCAAAATCACTGCCGTGATGACCCGTTGCTTGAGCATCGTCAGCGCGCCAGCGGGAGCTCGACCGCAGTCGCTTCCTCAATGGCGCCGAACCGGCGATCGCGGCGGGCGTAATCCGCCAGGGCGGCATCAAGTTCGGCTTCACCGAATTCGGGCCAGAGGCACTCGGAAAAGCACAACTCCGAGTACGCCGTCTGCCACAGCAGGAAATTGCTTATGCGCACCTCACCACCGGTGCGGATGAACAGATCCGGATCGGGCGCATGGCTCAACGCCATGTAGCGGCTGAGCGTGGCTTCGTCGAGCTCGTCGGCACTGACGCCATCACGCATAGCACGCTGGCATGCCTGCACGACATCCCAGCGGCCACCGTAATTGAAGGCAACCGACAGCGTGATACGGGTGTTGTTTTTCGTGCTGCTCTCTGCGTGGTCCCAGGCCTCGCGCACGTGTTCAGCGATGTCGGTCCGGTCACCGACGATGCGCACCCGCACGTTGTTCTTGTGCATCACGCCGAGGTACTTCGACACCGCCAGCAAGACCAGCGACATCAGACCCGATACCTCGTCGTTGGGCCGCTTCCAGTTCTCGGACGAGAAGGCGAACACTGTCAGGTACTCAACACCTCGATCGGCACAAGCCAGCACCGTGTTGACCAGCGTATCGACGCCTTGCTTGTGGCCGAGGAATCGGGGCTTGAAGCGGCGCTTCGCCCAACGGCCGTTGCCGTCCATCACGATGGCAATGTGACGGGGAATCTTGGAAACGTCAGGCAAAGCACTCACTGAATCTGGAACCTCAGCATGAGACGGCCGTCGCAACGACGAGTTGCGTCATACGGCCATCACTTCGGCTTCTTTGGCCACGACCAGTCGGTCGATCTCGGCAATCGTGCGGTCGGTGAGCTTCTGCACTTCGTCGAGCGAACGACGCTCGTCGTCTTCAGAAATTTCCTTGTCCTTGAGCAGCCGCTTGGCGTGGTCGTTGGCGTCGCGGCGCAGGTTGCGAACGGCAATCCGGGCGTCTTCGCCAACGTTGCGAACGATCTTGGTCAGATCCTTGCGGCGCTCCTCGCTCAAGGCCGGCATCGGCACGCGAATCAAGTCGCCTTGTGACGACGGATTGAGCCCCAGGTCGCTTTCGCGGATGGCCTTCTCGATCTTCGCGCCCATGCCCTTTTCCCACGGCTGCACGCTGATCGTGCGGGCGTCGAGCAAGCTGACATTGGCCACCTGACTGATCGGCACCGGCGAACCGTAATAGTCGACCTGCACCTGGTCGAGGATGCCGGGGTGCGCGCGGCCGGTGCGGATTTTCTGCAACTCGGTCTTGAACGCCTCGACCGAGCGGCCCATCTTCTGTTCGGCGTTCTTCTTGATTTCGGCAATGCTCATCGCCCTGTCCTACTGATATGGCTGATCACAACGGTTTCACACATGGACGAGCGTGCCCTCGTCTTCGCCCTGGACCACCCGCTTCAACGCGCCCGGCTTGAAAATGCTGAACACCTTGATCGGCAGCTTCTGATCACGACACAGCGCAAAGGCCGTGGCATCCAGCACCTGCAGATTGCGGTAGATCGCCTCGTCGAAACTGATCTGAGAAAAACGCGTGGCGGTCGGATCCTTCTTGGGATCGGCCGTGTAGACACCATCGACCTTGGTCGCCTTCAACACGATCTGGGCGCCGATCTCGGCGCCGCGCAAGGCCGCTGCAGTGTCGGTGGTGAAGAACGGGTTTCCGGTGCCGGCAGCGAACACCACCACCTTGCCCTCTTCCAGGTACTGGAGAGCCTTCGGACGCACATAAGGTTCAACGACCTGGTCGATCGCGATGGCCGACATGACGCGCGCGGTCATGCCTTCCTGGCGCATCGTGTCGGCGAGCGCCAGCGCGTTCATCACCGTGGCCAGCATGCCCATGTAGTCCGCCGTGGCCCGGTCCATGCCGACTGAACCGCCAGCCACGCCGCGAAAGATATTGCCGCCACCGATCACCACAGCCACCTCGCACCCCATCAAGGTCACTTCCTGGATCTCGCGCACCATCCTCACGATGGTGGCCCGGTTGATCCCGTAGGCGTCGTCGCCCATGAGGGCCTCACCGGACAACTTGAGCAGGATGCGCTTGTAAGCGGGCATGTAGTGGTTTTCCTGTGCTGCTTGAAGTTGCATGGAGTCTAAACCGGGCCCACCCGCTGACTCGGGCGATTCGGTGGGCCCGAGGGGCTTCAGGCGCCCTTGGCGGCAGCCACCTGCGCGGCCACTTCAGCAGCGAAGTCGTCAACCTTCTTCTCGATGCCTTCACCGACAACGTACAGGGTAAAGCCCTTCACGACCGTGGCCTTCTCCTTGAGCATCTGCTCGACGGTCTGCTTGTCGTTCTTCACGAAGGCCTGGTTGAACAGGCTGACTTCCTTCAGGAACTTGGCGACCGAGCCGTCGATTCGCTTCGCGACGATCTCGGCCGACTGCGGCGTCTTGCCTTCGGCCTTGGCCTTTTCAGCATCTTCCGCAGCCTTCTGAGTCGCCACCGAACGCTCTGTCTCGATCAGCTTGGCAGGCACGTCGCTAGCCTGCAGCGCGACCGGCTTCATCGCCGCCACGTGCATCGCCACATCCTTCGCAGCGACGTCGTCCCCCTCGAACTCGACCATCACGCCGATGCGCGTGCCATGCAGGTAGCTGGCGAGCTTGGCGCCTTCGTAGCGCTTGAAGCGACGGATCGACATGTTCTCGCCGATCGTGCCGATCAAACCCTTGCGCACGTCTTCGAGCGTCGGGCCGTAGCCGTCCTGCGAGTAAGCCAGAGCCGACAGCGCCGCCACGTCGGCCGGGTTCTTCTCGGCGACCAGCTTCGCGCAGGCATTCGCCATCGCGAGGAACATGTCGTTCTTCGAGGTGAAGTCGGTTTCGCAGTTGACTTCGACCAGCGCACCGGCGTTGCCGACCACGGCCGAGACGATCACGCCTTCGGCGGTGATGCGCGACGCGGCCTTGCCGGCCTTGCTGCCCCGCTTGACGCGCAGCAGTTCCTCGGCGCGCTCCATGTCGCCGCCGGCCTCGGTCAGCGCCTTCTTGCATTCCATCATCGGCGCGTCGGTCTTGGCGCGCAGCTCGCCCACCATGCTTGCTGTGATTGCGGTCATTTCCTGTTCTCCATAGGGTCTGCGGTCTGCGCACGGCGCGGGACCGCTTGAGGCTCAAACATTAAAAAAAGGGGCTGTAGCAGCCCCTTTCGATCTCACTTCGGTGAGGCGATCAGCGGGCTCAGCGGGCTTCGCTGACTTCCACGAATTCGTCGCCTTCGGCAGCCACAGCCTGAACCACCTCGTTGGTGGAATTGGCCTTGCCTTCGAGCACCGCGTCCGCGACGGCCTTGGCATACAGCGCCACGGCCTTGGCCGAGTCGTCGTTGCCGGGGATCACGTAGTCGATGCCGATCGGCGAGTGGTTCGAGTCGACCACACCGACCACCGGAATACCGAGCTTGTTGGCTTCGGCGATGGCGATCTTGTGGTAGCCGACGTCGATCACGAACAAGGCGTCGGGCAACGCACTCATGTCCTGGATGCCCCCGATGTCCTTTTCGAGCTTCGCCAGTTCGCGCTGGAACATCAGCGCTTCCTTCTTGATGCGGATCTCGGTGCCCGACTCGATCTGGGCCTGCATGTCCTTCAGACGCTTCAGCGAACCCTTGACGGTCTTGAAGTTGGTCAGCATGCCGCCGAGCCAGCGCTGGTCGACAAATGGCATGCCGGCGCGCGCTGCTTCGAGCGCCACGACTTCGCGAGCCTGGCGTTTGGTGCCGACCATCAGGACGGTGCCGCGCTTGGACGCGAGCTGACGCAGGAACTTCATCGCATCGTTGAAAAGAGGCTGTGTCTTTTCAAGATTGATGATGTGAATTTTGTTGCGATGGCCGTAGATGTACGGGGCCATCTTGGGGTTCCAGAAGCGGGTTTGGTGTCCGAAATGGACGCCGGCTTCCAGCATTTCGCGCATGCTTACAGTCATTAACAACTCCAAAGGTTGAATCTAAAATCCGGCTTGAATCGCCATCGATGCTGGAAGAAATCCAACACCTCGGTGACACCTTTTGGCAGCCGGATTTGCGGATGTGTTTGTTCGCGGATGGGGTTGAAACCCGCTCCGGAAAAACCCGCTGAGTATATCAGCCTCGACATGCACCCGGTTCCTCCGATCTCTCTTCACGACCTTCCCTGCACCGCCATTCCATCGAGCCCGCCCTGCTCGCGGCGGAGCTGACCGTGCGGATCGCCGTTATCGGTGCCGGAATCGTCGGCGTCACCTCCGCCTACGAACTGGCTGCGGCCGGTCACGAAGTCACCGTGTTCGAGCAAGGAGGCAGCGTCGCCGCCGAAGCCAGCTTCGCGCATGCCGGCCTCGACGGCCCCGGCAGCGCCGTTGCCTGGTCACCGCTATCCGTCACAGGCAGCCTGCTCGGTCTGGCCTTACGAGGTCGACTGCCGGCGGCGCTGGCACTGAGTGCTCGCCCTGCCACCTGCGCATGGACACTGAGGTGGCTGTCGGCAAACCGCGCATCGGCACAGGCCCTGCTTCGCCAGCGTCTGCATCACCTCGCCAGCTACAGCCGCGAACGCGCGGTTGAACTGACGCGCGTTCTGCACTTGGAGTTCGAGCGCTCGAACGGCGTTCTGATCGTCTCCAGAAACGCTACGGAGGCACAGAGCGTGCAGCCCGCACTGGCCGCACTCGACGAACTGGGCGTCCGATTCCACCAGCTCTCGCCGGAGCAGTGCCTGTCGGTCGAGCCCGGCCTGAATCCCGACGCCCGATTGCATTCCGGCGTGCATCTGCCCGACGAAGGAGCCAGTAACTGCCGGGAGTTTGCCCACCTGATGCGGCAGCAGGCGCAGCGTCACGGCACGCGGTTCGTGTTCAACGCAAAGGTGCTGGCCATCCATCCTGGCACCCTTCCTGAATTGACGGTATCGCTGGAGGACACGGCGTCTGGTGTGCGCCAGGTTCGCGAGCGATTCGATGCAGTGCTGGTGTGTGCTGCGCTGGGCTCGTGTCGCCTGCTGTCACCGCTGGGCGTGAAATTGCCGATGATCGGCGTCCATGGGCATTCGGTCACCGCACCGCTGCGACTCGATGAAGTCCATCCGCACGTCGGCCCGAATTCCGTGCTGTTGGATCCACGAAACCGCGTCGCAATCAACCGCGCCGGGACCCGCGTGCGGGTGTCCGGTGGGCCACTCGTCGGACGCATGTCGCGCTCAAGCACAGCCACAGCGCTGCGCCAGCTTTACCAGGCGCTCGACGAGTGGTTCCCGGGCGCATCCCGAGTCGGTCAAGCGAGACATTGGCAAGCCGCGAGCCCGACCCTGCCCGATGGCTTGCCCGTGATAGGCCCAAGCGGCGTCGACGGGGTGTGGCTGAACCTGGGACACAGCAGCGTTGGCTGGACCCTGTCGTGCGGATCGGCACAGGTGCTGACAGCGATGATGGGCGGCGTGCCCGCCGACATCGACACCGAAGGGCTCGGCGCCGAACGGTTCCGATGAACCATACAACGTCGTGTCGGCGCATCATCGGCTTCGGTTTTCTTCTTGCTTGACAACGACCCACGTCGAAGCCCCATGCATCGCATTCTTCCGCCAACACGCCGCTGGCCTCTGCACAGCATTGCGTCCACTCGTCGAATCGAGGAGGCAGCCGCTGGTTCGCTTACAGCGCACTCGCTGATGCGACGCGCCGGTGAAGCGGTGGAACGCCTCACGATGGCGGTGGCGCCGCACGCACACCGTATCTGGATTGCGGCGGGGCCCGGCAACAACGGCGGTGACGGACTCGAGGCTGCAGCCCGCCTGCATGCGGCGGGCAAGCAGGTGCTGGTGACCTGGCTCGGTGCAGCCGAAGGCGACCGACGGGCACCCGTTGACGCACTGGATGCCCACCAACGCGCGGTTGAAGCGGGCGTGCAGATCATCGACCATGTGCCATTCGCATCGCAGACCTTCGACATTGCAATCGATGCACTGCTTGGCATCGGCGCGACCCGGGCGCCATCCGGGCCGATAGCTGAATCCGTCGCGTTTCTCAACAGCAGCGCCTGCAGGGTCGTGCTGGCCATCGACTTGCCGTCGGGCCTGGATGCCGACACCGGTCGAAAACTGGGCGAATCCTGCGTGCGAGCGCATCACACACTGACCTTGCTGACAATGAAGCCGGGTCTGTTCACCGCCTGCGGTCGAGATCAGGCCGGCGAAGTCTGGTTCGACACACTGGAAGTGCCGGAGTCAGATGCGGCCGATGCCTGGCTCAGCGGCTCGCCGACGGCAGCGGCGCCGCGAATGCACATGCAGCACAAGGGCAGCCTTGGCGATGTGGCGATCATCGGTGGCGCCGCAGGCATGGCCGGCGCGGCACTGCTGGCAGCGCGCGCAGCGCATGCAGCTGGCGCAGGGCGGGTGTTTGTCGAGTGGCTGCAGATCTCGGACGCAGAATCGTTTGGCGTCGACGAAATGCACCCCGAACTGATGATGCGCCGCGACTGGTCGCAATCGGGACCATCGGTTCTCGCGAAGGCCACGGTCGTCTGCGGCTGCGGAGGGGGTGACGCGGTGCGCAACCGACTGCCTCGGTTGCTGAGCCTCGCAGGGCGGCTCGTGCTCGATGCCGATGCCCTGAACGCGCTGGCGACCGACCCGCAGCTGATGACGTTGCTGCGCAGCCGCAGCCATCGATCACTCGCCAGCGTGTTGACTCCGCATCCGCTGGAGGCTGCCAGGCTGCTCGGCTGCGACACCGCTTCGGTGCAGGCCGACCGCCTGGCCGCCGCGCGGGCCCTGACCGATCTGGCCCGGTGCGCGGTGGTGCTGAAGGGTTCGGGCAGCATCATCGCCGCACCGGGTCGCACGCCGCAGATCAACGGCACCGGCAACGGCTCGCTGGCCAGCGGCGGCACCGGCGACGTGCTGGCCGGCTGGATCGGCGGGCTGTGGGCCCAGGAGGCACGGAGCGGGGACAACGATGAACCAGGCACAGCCTTCGCCACAGCATCTCAAGCGGTGGCCGATCACGGGGCGGCAGCCGAACCGTTGCGGCCCGGTGCATTGCCGGCCAGCGAACTGATACAGCACCTGCACTACAACCTGCGCCACGGCCGCCCTGCCAGTTGCCCCCCGAGGGGATAGAACCGGCGCGTCGTTCGAGTCAGCTTCTAGCGTCGCTTGGCGGCTTTGGCCGGTCCCTTGCGCGCAGGCGTTTTCGCCGGGCGCCCTGGGTTCACCCGAGCCCCCGACGCGCTGTAGCCCTTGCGCTTGCCGGCCGCCTTGACGGCGCGATCGGTCTCCTTGACGCTGGCCAGTTCGGCCACCGCGGTGGCATTGCGATCGGCGCCGCGCTCTTTCCTCGCGCGCACCATGGCCGCATCTTCTTCGCCATCGCGCACCATGCGGAAGTCGATCTTGCGGCCATCGAGGTCGACGCGGCTGACTTGCACCCGCACCCGCGAGCCGACAGCGTATCGAACTCCAGTGCGCTCGCCTCGCAACTCCTGCTTGACCTCGTCGAAGCGGAAGTACTCGCCGCCCAGCTCGGTGATGTGCACCAGACCCTCGACATACAGGCCATCGAGTTGCACGAAGAGGCCGAAGCTGGTCGCCGCGCTGACGCGCCCGCTGTATTCCTCGCCCAGGTGCTCGCGCATGTAGCGGCATTTCAGCCACGCCTCGACATCGCGCGAGGCCTCGTCGGCGCGGCGCTCGTTGGCGCTGCAATGCGCGCCGGCGACTTCCCACACCTCGCCCTCGGCCGTCAGCGTCACCGCTTTGGCCGGATTCACAGGCTTGGCCTGCTTGGATGGTTTGGCCAGGCTGCGCGCCAGCGGCATCGATTCGACCATGCCCTTGCTGAGCAGGTAGCGCCGGCCACCGAGGATGGCCTTGATGACACGGTGCACCAGCAGATCGGGATAACGCCGGATCGGACTGGTGAAGTGCGTGTAGGCGTCGTAGGCCAGCCCGAAATGCCCGCTGTTGCTGGCGGTGTAGATGGCCTGCTGCATCGAACGCAGCAGCATCGAGTGGATTTGCTCGGCGTCGATGCGATCCTTGGTCGCAGCCGCGATCTGCTGGTACTCGCGCGGCTGCGGATCGTCGCTGATCGACAGACCGAGGCCGAGTGCCTTCAGGTAGTTCTGCAGCAGCGCTTTCTTCTCGGGCGTCGGGCCCTCGTGAACGCGAAACAGCGACGGATGCTTGGCGCCGGCGATGAAGTCGGCGGCGCAGACGTTCGCCGCGAGCATCGCCTCCTCGATCAGCTTGTGCGCCTCGTTGCGGGTGCGCGGGATGATCTTCTCGATGCGGCCGTTCTCGTCGCAGACGATCTGCGTCTCGGTGGTCTCGAAGTCGATCGCGCCGCGCTTGCCGCGCTCCTTGACCAGGGCACGGTAGACCTCGTTGAGATTCAGCAGATCGTCGACCCGGTCCTTGCGTCGCGTGGCCTCGGGGCCGCGGGTGTTGCCCAGGATGGCCGCCACTTCGTTGTAGGTGAAGCGGGCGTGCGAGTTGATGATGGCCGGGAAGAACTGGTACGCGTAGATCTCGCCGGTGGCGGTGATCAGCATGTCGCACACCATCGCCAGACGGTCCTCGTTCGGGTTGAGCGAACACAGGCCGTTCGACAGCTTCTCGGGCAGCATCGGAATCACGCGGCGCGGGAAATACACCGAGGTCGCGCGCTCGTAGGCGTCGTTGTCGAGCGCTTCGCCCGGCTTCACGTAATGGCTGACATCGGCAATGGCGACGAGGAGGCGCCAGCCCTTGGCCCGGCCGACCTTCGCCGGCTCGCAGTACACCGCATCGTCGAAGTCGCGTGCGTCCTCGCCGTCGATGGTGACCAAGGCCACATCCGTCAGGTCGATGCGGTTCTTGCGGTCGACCGGACGGATCTTGTCCGGCAGTCCGGCGGCCTGCGCCAGCGTCTCTGGCGAGAAGCAATGCGGCACCTCGTACTTGCGCACCGCGATCTCGATTTCCATGCCAGGGTCGTCGATCTCGCCCAGCACCTCGGTGACGCGGCCCACCGGCTGAGAATACATCGACGGTGGCTCGGTCAGCTCGATGGCGACGACCTGTCCCGCCGTCGCGTTGGCCACTGCGTTCTTCGGGATCAGGATGTCCTGCCCGTAGCGCTTGTCTTCCGGCGCGACGAGCCACACGCCGCTTTCGTGCAGCAGGCGGCCGATGATCGGGGCCTTCCTGCGCTCGATGATTTCGAGCACGCGACCCTCGGGTCGGCCCTTGCGGTCGAAGCGCACGATGCGCGCCTTGACGCGATCGCGGTGCAGTACCGCTCGCATTTCCTGCTGTGACAGGTACAGATCGGGTTGGCGATCGTCGCGGATCACGAATCCGTGCCCGTCGCGATGTCCCTGCACGGTGCCTTCGACCTCGCTCATGAGGTCTGCTCCGATGGAGGGGGCGGCTTGGTTTATTGTTTTATCGATGATATGATCTCAGGCTTCCTGAATGCCCAGGTGGCGGAATTGGTAGACGCACTAGTTTCAGGTACTAGCGGGTAACTCCGTGGAGGTTCGAGTCCTCTCCTGGGCACCAAATATAACGAAGCCAGCTCACGCTGGCTTCTTTGTTTTGGGGCGGCGAAAGACGCCGCGATATGGTTGAAAAGACGATTGCGCAGAGAGGGTCGGCCGCTCGCTCGAACGGGCTCTCAAATCGCGAACTTTTTCGCAAGCACGTCCGGGCACATCCCGTCGTACTCTTCGAATGGCTGGTGTATCCAAGGGCTCGTCGGCAACAGTTCGACGTGGTAGTCGGGCACATAAGACGAAACGCCCTTGGTCCAGATCACCGCCGATCGCAGTTCGCTGATCGATGGCATGCCGCGCAGGCGATCGACCACGGCACGCAGGGTCACTCCGGTGTCGGCCAGGTCGTCGACCAACAGCACCCGTCCACCCAATTCGCCTTGCGGCAGCGTGATGTAAGTCGCCATGTCGAGCCGGCCTTGCAGCGTGCCGGCACTGGCCCGGTACGAGCTGGTCGACATGATGCCCAGCGGCTTGTCGAAGACGCGCGACAGCACGTCGCCGGGCCGCATGCCACCACGCGCCAGACAGAGAATTTGATCGAACTCCCAGCCCGACGCATGGATCTTCAGCGCCAGCCGCTCGATCAGCATGTGGTACTCGCCCCAGGACACATACAGGTCCTTGCCGTCATCGGTCAGCATGCGCACTCCAGGAAACAGCAACAGCCGGAGATCGGGGTCATCACGACTTCGTCTGGTAAGGGTGGCGCAGCAGGATTGTGTGATCGCGGTCCGGTCCAGTGGACACCATGTCGATCGGTGCGCCGATGAAGGATTGCACACGCTCCAGGTAACGACGTGCGTTCAACGGCAGCGCGGACCACTGGGTCACGCCGGCGGTGGTGTCCGTCCACCCGGGGAACGAGTCGTAGATCGGCACGCAGGCGGCGATGTCGTCGGCGTCGAGCGGCAGGATGTCGATGCGACGCCCGTGCAGGTCGTAGCCGACGCACACCTTGATCTCGTCCAATCCGTCGAGCACGTCGAGCTTGGTGATGCACAGGCCGGACACGCCGTTGATGATGATCGAGCGCTTCAGCGCCGCGGCATCCAGCCAGCCGCAGCGACGCGGCCGGCCGGTGACGGTGCCGCGCTCCTGGCCGACGGTGGACAGGTGGTGACCGACGGTGCCTGGCACGTCCATCGGCAGCTCGGTCGGGAACGGCCCGCTGCCGACGCGCGTCGTGTAGGCCTTGGTGATGCCGAGGATGTAGTGCAGCAGGTCCGGACCGACCCCTGCGCCGGCCGACGCATTGCCCGCGACGCAGTTGCTGGAGGTGACATACGGGTAGGTGCCGTGGTCGATGTCGAGCAGCGTGCCTTGCGCGCCTTCGAACAGCAGGTTGGCGCCCGCTCGATGGGCCGTGTGCAACGCATAACCCACGTCGGCCATCATCGGCTTGATTTGCTCGGCCACCGACATCGCGTGATCGAAGATCGGCTGGAACGCCAGCGGCTGCGAATGCAGGTATCCCGACAACGCGACGTTGTGCAGTTCGAGCAACTCGTGCAGCTTCTTCGCGAAACGCTCTGGGTGCTTCAGATCCTGCACGCGCAGTGCGCGACGCGCGACCTTGTCTTCGTAGGCCGGGCCGATGCCCTTGCCGGTGGTGCCGATCTTGCCGGCACCGCTGCTCTCGCGCAGAGCCTCGCGCGCCTTGTCGACCTCGACATGAAACGGCAGGATCAGCGGACATGATTCACTCACGAAGAGGCGCGAGCGCACCTCCAGGCCGATCGCTTCGAGTCGCTCGATCTCGAGCAGCAGGTGTGCGGGATCGACGACGACGCCGTTGCCGATGTAGCAGGCCACGCCGTCGCGCATGATGCCCGAGGGGATCAGCTGCAGTGCCGTCTTCACGCCCTTGATCACCAGCGTGTGCCCGGCGTTGTGCCCGCCCTGGAAGCGCACCACGCCTTGCGCATGGTCGGTCAACCAGTCGACGACCTTGCCCTTGCCCTCGTCACCCCACTGGGTTCCGATGACCACCACATTGCGTCCGGGCGTACCGGCTTGAGACTCGCGCATGTCTTGAAAATCCAAATGAAATGAAGGTGAGGCGCCAGCGGCCATCACAAATTTTTGACGATCCACGTCGAGCCGGTCCACACCAGCTCCCGGTCGCAATCGAATCCCTGCCCGTCCACATCGTGGCCGGGCAGCAGGCAGACCACCGATTCGCCCTGATGCCGCAGCTGGCGAATCGCGGCTCGCAGCGAGGGATCCTCGGACCACGGCGCGCGAATGACCGGCAGCGGACGCCCAAGGGGGGCTCGTTCGGCGATCTCCTTCAGATCGACCACGCTGAAACCCACCGCGGGTCGGCTGCGCCCGAAGACCGCACCGACTTCGTCGTAACGGCCGCCGCGCACCAGCGCATCGCTGGAACCCGAGGCATAGACGCCGAACCGGGCGCCGCTGTAGTACGCATAGCCGCCGAGATCGGCGAGGTCGTAGCCGACTCGGACCTCGGGATAGGCCTCGCGGACGTGACGGGCCAGCAAGCGCAGATCACGCAGCGCCGCCGCAATCAGCGGCCGCTTCGGCAGCAGGTCTTCCGCCACGGACAGCACCTCGTCGCTGCCATACAGGCGCAGCAGGTTCTGCAGCGCACCGCGAATCTCGGACGACAGATCACCCGACAACTCGCCAACCAGCGCACCGTCCTTGGCCGCCAAGGCTTCCACCAGCGCATGGATGCGCGCGGCATCGATCGGCACCTCGGCCAGCAGGCCGCGCACGATGCGCGCGTCGCTCATGTCCAGCGTCGGCGCCTGCAGGCCGACCGCCTTTGCGCAATCGAGGGCAAGATCGATGACCTCCAGGTCGGCCTCGAGGCCCGGGTGCCCGAAGATCTCGGCGCCGAACTGCAACGGTTCGCGGGTTCCGTGCAGCCCCGAAGGCAAGGTGTGCAGCAACGGCCCGCAGTAGCAAAGCCGGGTCACCCCCTCGCGATTGAGCAGGTGAGCGTCGATGCGCGCGACCTGCGGGGTGCTGTCGGCACGCATGCCGACAGTGCGGCCGCTGAGCTGGTCGACCAGCTTGAACGTGCGCAGATCGAGCTCGCGACCCGTGCCGCTCAACAGCGATTCGAGGTGCTCGATCAATGGAGGAATCACCAGCTCGTAGCCGTAGCCGCCGGCCACGTCGAGCAGGGTGCGACGCATGCGCTCCACCTGTCGGGCCTGAGCCGGCAAAACGTCAGCGATGTGCTCCGGCAACAGCCAAGCAGACACCATGAAAAACCACCCACCTGTTAAAACGCAGATTGTAGGCGGGCCGTGTTGCTCCGCCCGCACGGTGCGCAGGTCGAAACCGGATCAACCTAGCATGAAGAGGAGGATTCCGCAGCCCACCACCAGCGAGGTGAGGCCGAGAAATCGAAGCTGGCCGTCGGACAGCTTGGCCGCACGCTCGAAGACGGAGCGCCAGCGCTCCGGACTCACAAAAGGCAGCAGGCCTTCCAATACGAGCATCAAGCCGACTGCAATCAGCAGCAAGCTCCAGGAGTCGATCGGCCCGATCACTTGCCTGAAGGGTTGCCCCCGAAACTGCCTCGCATCGCCTTGAAGAAGTCACTCGATGGATCGAGCACCATCACGTCGGACTTATTGCGAAAGCTCGTCCGATACGCTTCGAGGCTGCGATAGAACTGAGCAAACTGCGGGTCCCGGCCGAACGAGTCGGCATACAAGGTCGAAGCACGGGCATCGCCCTCACCTTTGACCTTCTGCGCATCACGATAGGCCTCGGCGACGATGACTTCCCGCTGACGATCCGCATCAGCACGGATCTTCTCGGCCTCGGCCGCACCGGTGGAGCGCAACTCATTGGCCACGCGCTTGCGCTCCGACTCCATTCGCCGGTAGACCGAGTCGGTGATATTCGCCGAGAAGTCGACACGCTTGATGCGAACGTCCACGATATCGATGCCGAACGACTTCGCTTCATCGGCGAGACGGGTGCGAACGCCTTGCATCACGCGATCACGGTCGGTTGCAAGCATCGCCTGAACGGTCCGCTTGGTCACCTCTTCATTGAATGCAGCCTGCACGATGGGACTCAACCGACTTTCGACATTGCGCATGTCGACACCGTTGTTGCGGATGAACTGTCGGGCATCCGTCACTCGCCATTTCACCAGCCAGTCGATGACCAAGCTCTTTTTCTCGGCTGTGAAGATCGGGCGGGTCTCCGGGCTGTCCAGCGTCTGAGTGCGTCGGTCGAGGAACACCACGTTTTGAAACGGGGGTGGCATCTTGAACTTCAAGCCGGGCTCGGTGACAACCTCCTTGATCTCACCCAGAGCGTAGATCACCGCAAACTGACGCTGGTCGACGATGAAGAGCGTCGAGAAAGCGACCATCAGCGCGATCAGCACGCCGATGACATACAAGCCTATGCGATTCATGTGTTGATTCCGTGAGGGTTCAGCGACCGTCGCGATCGCGACTGCGTTGGCCGTCACGCGAACGCACATCGATCGCGCCTGGTGGCGCAACGGCCGGGGCAGGTGTGGTTTCCGACGGCATCGGCGCACCAGCAGCAGGAGTAGACGTGGCACCCACTTGCTGAATCAGCTTGTCGAGAGGCAGATAGAGCAGGTTCGAGTTGCTGCGGCTGTCGACCAGCACCTTGCTGACGTTGGAGTAGACCTGTTGCATCGTATCGATGTACAGCCGGTCGCGCGTGACACCGGGAGCCTTCTGGTACTCGACCAGAACGCTTGCAAACCGTTGCGCATCGCCCTCGGCCTGCGCAACGACGCGCGACTTGTAGCCTTCGGCCTCTTCGCGCAGCCGTGCGGCCGTGCCCTGGGCCTTCGGGATCACGTCGTTCGCGTAAGCCTGACCCTCGTTCTTGAGGCGCTCGCGGTCGGCACCCGCCTTGAAGGCGTCGTCGAAGGCGGCCTGGACCTGCTCCGGCGCCTGCACGTTCTGCACATTGACATTGACGACGAGGATGCCAGTGTTGAGGCGGTCGGTCTGGGTTTGAATCGATTTGACCAACTCGTTGGCGATGGCGTCACGCTGCTCGTACAGCACAGAATCCATCGTGCTCTTGCCGACGATCTCGCGCACCGCCGACTCGGCCGCCTGAACGACGGCATCGTCGGGATTGCGATTCTCGAACAGGTACGCCCTCGAGTCCTTCAGGCGGTACTGAACGGTGAAGCGGATGTCGACGATGTTCTCGTCCTGCGTCAACATCGATGAATCGCGCAGCCCCGTCGATTGCACGACGGCGTTGCGACCGACCTCAATCGAGCGCAATTGCGTGACCGGGACGGTCTCGTGCGCCTGGAACGGGTACGGCATGCGCCACTGGAATCCGGCGTCCGACGTGTGGCTGTACTTGCCGAACGACGTGACCACCGCCTGCTGGCCTTCCTGCACGATGAAGAAGCCGCTGCCGAACCAGAGCAAGGCCGCGACACCAGCAATCAAACCGACGCCAATGCCGGCGCTCTTCATGTCGGGCTGGAAGTTGCCACCGTCGCCGGGCGCCGGGGGACGGACGCCGCCTCCCTTGCCGCCGAACATGCCGCTCAACTTCTTGTTGAAGTCGCGCCACAGCTCGTCAAGGTCGGGAGGCCCCTCTCCCTTGTTCAGGAACGGGGCCGACAAGCCTTGCAGCACGGCACGAAACCGTGTCAGGGGACGAGCCGAAGCTTTGGAGGAGCTGGTCTTCATGCGAGGAGAGGGTAAGTTCCGTTGGGTTCTGGAAGGCGTCGTGCATCAATGTTGTCGGATTCTGGCGTGGATATCGGGGCTGCGGCGCTTGAATTCGACATACCAGAAGCGATTGCCCCCGATGCGACATCTGCGAGCAGGCGACGCAATGCGTCGATGCCCTGTCCGTGGGCTGCGCTGATGAAGACACGGGGAGCCTGCCGACCATCCTCGAGCAGGATTGAATCCACAGGCGAACGCGGAGTCTGGCTCTCATCGAGCATGTCGACCTTGTTGAACACCAGTATCTGCGGGACATCGGCAGCACCGATGCTGACCAGCACACGCTGCACCTCGGCCCGCTGCTCGTCCCGGTTCGGGCTGGCGGCATCGATGACATGCAGCAAGAGATCAGCCTGAGTGGCTTCCTGCAACGTGGCTTCGAAGGCTTCGACGAGCTTGTGCGGCAAATCCCGAATGAAGCCCACCGTGTCCGACAACGACACGCTGCGACCGGCCTCCCCCAGGTACAGCTGCCGGGTGGTCGTGTCCAGTGTCGCGAACAGTTGATCCGCTGCATACGCACGCGCCTTGACCAATGCGTTGAACAGCGTTGATTTTCCCGCGTTCGTGTAGCCAACCAGCGAAACACGAAAGGTCTCGCTGCGCTCTCGCGAACGGCGTTGGGTGTTGCGCTGGCGCTTGACTTTCTCAAGGCGTTCTTTGACCGACTTGATGCGCTCGCCGATCATCCGCCGATCGAGCTCGATCTGGGCCTCGCCCGGACCGCCCCGGTTGCCAATACCGCCACGTTGCCGCTCCAGGTGACTCCAGCGACGCACCAGACGTGTCGACAGGTACTGCAGGCGAGCCAGCTCGACCTGCAGCTTGCCTTCGTGGCTTTGCGCACGGTCCGCAAAGATTTCGAGGATCAGCATCGTCCGGTCGGCCACCGCCACACCGAGGTGACGCTCCAGGTTGCGCTGCTGCGCTGCGCCCAATGCCTGGTCGAACAGAACAACTTCGGCCTGATGCAAGGCAACCAGGGCCTTGATTTCATCCGCCTTGCCAGTCCCGACAAACAGCGCCGGGTCTGGCGCCTTGCGTCGGGCGATCACACGGGCGACCGGCAGGTCTCCAGCCGACTCGGCGAGCAGCGCCAATTCATCGAGGGTGTCGTCGAACTGCGGACAGCGACCGACGGCAACGCCCACGAGGATGGCGCGCGCCGGATTGGCGGAACCAGCTGGCGTAGGTTCCGGATTCAAAATGGAAACAGGGGACAGTCGAGACCCATCGACATCTTCAAGTCGACTCAGGCGTTTCAGCCGCGTGGAAATTCACGGCCCGCCCGGGCACCACCGTGGAGATGGCATGCTTGTAGACCATCTGCGTCACGGTATTGCGCAGCAGAACAACATACTGGTCGAACGACTCGATGTGCCCCTGAAGCTTGATGCCGTTGACCAGGTAAATCGACACCGGAACGTGCTCTTTGCGTAGCAGGTTCAGAAATGGATCCTGCAAAAGTTGGCCTTTGTTGCTCACGATATCCTCCGTGTTGGTTGGCATGCGATAAGAAACGTTAACACAGCGAATCGCATCGATCGCCACCTGGGGCGAATGTCCTCAGCCTTTGCCGTCGAACGGGTTCTTGCCTGAGCGCATTTCGATGCGCAGCGGCGTTCCAGTCAGTTTGAAGTGCTCCCGGATGCGCCCTTCCAGGAAGCGCTTGTAGGCGTCGGTGACATGCTCCAGCGAGTTGCCGTGCACGACGACGATGGGCGGATTCATGCCGCCTTGGTGCGCATACCGCAGTTTGGGCCGGAACATGCCGGCGCGCTGCGGCGTCTGATGCTCAACCGCTTCGAGCAGCAATCGCGTCAGCACCGGAGTCGGCATCTTGCGAGTCGCCGAAGCATGGGCATCCGCAATGGCCTTCCACACCGGCCCCAGGCCCTGACGCTTGATGGCCGAGATATTCATGACTGGCGCAAATTTCAGAAAAGCCAGGCGCTGCTCGATCGAACGCTGAAGCAGTTGCTTCTGGTAGTCGTCGACGGCATCCCACTTGTTGACGGCGATCACCACCGCGCGGCCGCTCTCGAGGATGTAACCGGCAATGTGCGCGTCCTGTTCGCTGACGCCCTGCGTCGCATCGAGCAGCAGCAGCACCACGTTCGCGTCGGCGATCGCCTGCAGGGTCTTGACGACCGAGAACTTCTCGATCGCCTCGAACACCTTGCCCTTGCGGCGCAAGCCGGCGGTGTCGATCAACTCGAACTTCTGACCGTTGCGCTCGAACGGCACGGTGATCGCGTCGCGGGTGGTGCCCGGCATGTCGAACGCCACCAGGCGTTCTTCGCCCAGCCAGGTGTTGATCAGCGTCGACTTGCCGACGTTCGGCCGCCCCGCCACGGCCAGGCGGATCGGGGACCCCTCCTCGGTCTCGGGCTCCTCGTCGACGAAGTCGAAGTGGGCCAGCGCCGCCTCGGTCAGGCTGCGGATGCCCTGTCCGTGGGCAGACGAGATCGGGTGCGGCTCGCCCATGCCGAGCTCGTAGAACTCGCCGAGCAGCGGCGAATCGACCATGCCCTCGGCCTTGTTGGCGGCGATCAGCACCGTCTTGCCGACGGTGCGCAGGTAGCGGGCGATGTCGTGGTCCTGCGCCGACAGGCCGGCGCGGATGTCGACGACGAAGATCACCGCATCCGCCTCGGCCACGGCCTGGCGGGTCTGCTTGGCCATTTCCTTCACGATGCCACTGTCGCTGGTCGGCTCGAAACCGCCAGTGTCGACGACGATGAACTCGCGATCCCCGATGCGACCATCTCCGTAGTGACGGTCGCGCGTCAGCCCGGCGAAATCCGCGACGATGGCATCGCGGCTCTTGGTCATGCGGTTGAAGAGCGTCGACTTGCCGACGTTTGGCCGCCCGACGATGGCGATGACCGGCTTCATGGCCGCAGACCGGCGTTCAGATGCACCCGCGTCATTCCGGGCGCAAACCGAACAGGCCGCCGTCGCGGGTCACCACCAGCACCGTGGTGCCGGAGAGCGCAGGCGGCGCAGCCATGGGGCTGCCATCGGTTTCCAGCCTCAACTGAGCAACGCCTCGGTCAGCAGACAGGAAATGCAGATACCCTTCGAAATCACCGAAAACGATGGCCGGGCCCAGGCTGAACGGGGTAGAAAGGCTGCGGTACAGGTAAGCGTCCGAGGTCCAGACGACCTCACCAGTCGAGGCTTTCCACGCGGAGATTCGATCCGCACCGTCGGCTGCGTACAGGTACTGCTCGTCGGCCGCCACACCCTCTCGCCCGCCGAAGCTCTTGGCCCACACCAGTCGGCCACTCTCGGCATTCACACAACCGACAGCAGCCTGGAAAGCGCGTACACAGACGATGTCGCCAACGCGAACGGCCGGACCCACCACGTCGGCGAGCCGCTCGACCTCGTTCGAGCCACGCGGCGATGCCAGAGCGACATCCCAGCGCACCGCACCGTTCGACGGATCGAGTCCGGCCAGCCGCGGGCCCTGACCCACCAGCAAGGTGTTCTTGAACGCACTGACCACACCGGCCTGCGCCAACGTCAACGCCTCACCCGGACGCTGGACGGTCCACAGCTTCGCCCCATTCTGTGCATCGAAAGCCGACACACTGCGGTCGACACCTACCACGAACACCCGCTCGCCAGCCACCAGCGGCGCGGTCACCACGCGGGTCGCAATGGGTCGCTTCCAGAGCACCTTGCCCGCTTCCAGAGCCACCACCTGGCCATCGCGTGTGACCACTGCGGCCACCCGGCCGTCACTGCCGACACCCGCGCTGAGAGCGCCTCCTGCACTGCCGCGCCACAGTTCGCTGCCCTTGTCGGCATTGAGGGCCGTCAGCGTTCCATCCGAGGCCGCCACGGTGAACGTGGTCCCGTTGACTGCCACCGACAATGGAAACGCGACGTCCGACGTGCGCGCCTTCCAGACGATGCGTCCGGCGATCGCGGGCTTGACGGCTACAACCGCCTTCGGCTTCGGCTTTTCGGGCGCCAACGAACAGGCCGACAGCGCCGCACACAACGCGAGAACCTGCACACTGACGAAGCGATTCATCGTGAGGCCCCTGCGCTGGCAGCGGCAGACGTTGCGGCCGCGGTCGACGCCGGCGCGGCGCCCAGGGAAGCGAGCTTGGCTTCGATCAGGCGGCGGTACTCGATCTTGGGATCCATCGCCTTCCAGGCCTTGTCGTATGCCGCCTTCGCGTCGTCCGCCTTGCCCTGCGCAAACAGCACATCGCCGCGCCGATCGGCAACCAGTGCCTCGAAGCTCGGGGCGGTGGCTGCGTCGAGTTGCTTCAACGCGTCGTCGTACTTTTTCTCGTCGAGCAGCAAGCCCGCGAGCCTCAACCGGGCGATCGTCTGGTACTCGGTCTCGGCAGCATTCGCAGCCACCCAGCCCAAAGTGGCCTGAGCGATGTCCGGCTTGCCGTTGTCGGCCTGCACCTTGGCAGACAGCAAACCGCCTTGCTGCGCGAACGCGGTGGCCGGGTAGCGGTCTTTCAGATCATTGAAGATGCGATTCGTTTTGTCGGCATCGCCGGCCTGCGCGACCCGATCGAGTTCGTCGAACATCGCGCCGGCTTTCGTTGCTTGGTCGCGTTGCCACCAGTTCCAGCCGTTCCAGGCCGCATAGCCGCCCAGCACCAGGATCAGCAACCAGGTGATCAGGTTGCCGTAACGCTTCCAGAAATGCTTGACTGCATCAAGCTGTTCTTGTTCTTCAAGGTCGAGATGCGTGGCCATGCGTCAGGTGAGTTTCGGGTAACAGCGAATTATGCGGTGCGCAGTTCTGCGGCCCAGTCGGCTGCCTGCGCCATGGACAGGCAGCGCTGCGCCGCATCGGCGTCGCGCAGGGGTTTGACGGCGACTTCGCCGCGCGCGACCTCGTCATCGCCAAAGATCAGCGCGTAGCGGGCGCCGCTGGCATCGGCTCGCTTGAACTGCGACTTCATGCTGCCCAGCCCGTCACGGCCTGCGGCATGCATCAGCACCGACACGCCTGCGGCTCGCAGTGCATCGACGGTGCGCAATGCGAGCGGCATCGACGCCGCCGTGGGCACGATCGCGTAGGCATCTGGAGCGACCACAGGCGTGGCAATGCCAGCCTCCTGCAGCAGCAACAGCAGGCGTTCGATGCCGAGGCCCCATCCGACAGCCGGCGCCGGCTTGCCGCCGAGCTGCTCGATCAGCGTGTCGTAGCGCCCGCCACCGCACACCGTGCCTTGCGAACCGAGGCGTTCGGTGACCCATTCGAAGACGGTCAGGTTGTAGTAGTCCATCCCGCGCACCAACCGCGGGTTGATGCGGTAAGCGAGCCCGGCGGCATCCAGCGCCGCGCGCACCGCGTTGAAGTGTGCCAACGACTCGGTGCCGAGGAACGACATCAGCTGCGGCGCGGCCTCGACCACCGCCTGCATCGCAGGATTCTTGGTGTCCAGGATGCGCAGCGGGTTGCTGTGCAGCCGCCGCTTCGCATCCTCGTCGAGCAACTCGGCATGGGCTTCGAAGTGCGCGATCAACGCTTCGCGGTGAGCGCGGCGCTCGTCGGGCTGGCCCAGGCTGTTGAGTTCGAGCCGAAGGTCTCGCCCCTCCACCAGACCCAGTTCACGCCACAGCATCCGGCACATCAGGATCAGCTCGACATCGACGTCCGGGCCCGCATAGCCGAGGGCCTCGGCCCCGACCTGGTGGAACTGCCGGTAGCGCCCCTTCTGCGGACGCTCGTGGCGAAACATCGGCCCGATGTAGTACAGCCGCTTGCCACCGTCGCGCAGCAGCGAATGCTCGGTGATGGCGCGCACGACGCCGGCGGTGTTCTCGGGACGCAGGCTCAGGCGGTCGCCGTTCATCGAGTCGACGAAGGAGTACATCTCCTTCTCGACGATGTCGGTGACTTCGCCCAGCCCGCGCACGAACAGCGCGGTGGGTTCGACGATCGGGGTGCGCACGCCGGCATAGCCATGACGGGTCATCAGCGAGCGCACCTTGCCCTCGAACCAGTCCCATGTCACCGACTCGGGCGGCAGGATGTCGTTCATGCCTTTGACGGCCTGGATGGTTTCGCTCATTCCGTTCTCAATGGTTCAGGGGACGCATGCGATGCGTCCGTGGGATGCACATTCAATAGGGAGTTGCCACGCTCCCGTGCGGCGGTTCCGTGTCGTCGGAGGCGATCAGCCGACCGATGCGGTGGCCGCGCCGTATCGCTTTTCGATGTAGCGCTCAACCAGCGCATGAAACTCTGCGGCGATGTTGTCGCCGCGCAGGGTCAGCGCTTTCTCGCCGTCGATGAACACGGGCGCGGCTGGCGCCTCGCCGGTCCCAGGCAGGCTGATGCCGATGTCGGCGTGCTTGCTTTCGCCGGGGCCATTGACAATACAGCCCATCACCGCGACCTTCATCTTCTCGACCCCGGGGTAGCGCGCGCGCCACACCGGCATTTGGGCACGCAGGTGATCGTCGATTTGTTTGGCCAGCTCCTGGAAGGTGGTGCTGGTGGTACGCCCACACCCTGGGCACGCGGTCACGCTGGGGTTGAACGAACGCAGTCCGAGCGATTGCAGAATTTCAAGCGCGATCACCACCTCTTGCGTGCGCGCCTCGCCCGGCTGCGGGGTCAGCGAGACGCGGATGGTGTCGCCGATGCCGTCCTGCAGCAGCAGCGCCAGCGCGGTGGCCGACGCGACCGTGCCCTTGGTGCCCATGCCGGCTTCGGTCAGGCCGAGGTGCAGCGCGTAATCGCAGCGCCTGGCCAGCGCGCGATAGACGCTGACCAGATCCTGCACGCCGGACATCTTGCACGACAGGATGATCTGGTCGCCGTTCAGACCAAAGGCCTCGGCCCGCTTCGCGGACGAGATCGCCGAAGTGATCAGCGCGCGGTACATGATCTGCTGTGGAGCGTGCGGCTCGGTGAGCTTCGCGTTGTCGTCCATCATCTGCGTCAGCAACTCGGCGTCGAGGCTGCCCCAGTTGACGCCGATGCGCACCGCCTTGTCGTGCTTCGCGGCGATCTCGATCATCTGCGCGAACTGGCGGTCGTGCTTGTCGCCCTTGCCCACGTTGCCCGGGTTGATGCGGTACTTCGACAGCGCTTCGGCACAGGCCGGGTGCTCGCTGAGCAGGCGGTGGCCGTTGTAGTGAAAGTCGCCGATGAGCGGCACGTCGATGCCCATGCGATCGAGCTGATCGCGGATGTGCGGAACGGCAGCCGCCGCCTCTGGCGTGTTGACGGTGATACGCACCAGTTCCGAACCGGCCATGGCCAGTTCCTTGACCTGGATCGCGGTGCCGATCACGTCGACCGTGTCCGTATTCGTCATCGACTGCACGCGCACATGAGCGGCTCCGCCGATCGTCACGACGCGCGAGCCCCAGCGCACCTGCGCTTGCCGCGTTCGCTTGGGGGCCGGCCGCGCCGGCTCGATGAAGTCGTCCAGCGCCGCAAAGGCATCTGCACCGGACTCACCGACGTCACGCAGATTGCTCATGCTGCTCACCTATTTCAGTTCAAGGCGCGCCACGTTGTCGCGCGTCGACGCCGCGAGATCCACCGCCTGGCCCCGAAATGCCACTGCGGTGCCGGCTGCATTGCCCACCTTGAGTTTCAGTGGCATCGCGCCATCGATCCCGATGGTTTCGCCCGGCTGAAGCATGCGCGAAATCAGCACCTGGGAACGCGCATCGATCACCTCGACCCAAGACGCTTGCGTTGCCTTCACCTGCAACGGTCCGACATTCGGCACCGAGGCGGCGGGCTCGGGAGTCGCGGCCGCAACGACGACCAGGGCAGCCGGCTCGACGAGGGGCTCACTGCCGACCGGATCGGAAGCCGCCAGTGCCGGCGACGATGCGGCAGCTGCGGACTCGATCGATGTCGGTTCAACCACCGCAGTGGCCTCGGTTGGCGCTGGCGCCGGCTCGACTGGCACCGCTGCGCGCTGACCCGAAATCACAGCCTGAAGGTCGGTCACCCAAGCGGAAGGGATCAGGTACACGGCGACTGCAGCCAGGACGATCAAGGCCGGTGCCCACATGGCAGGCGAGGCCAGAGCCGCGAAATCGGTCGGTTCGTGGCGTCCCGGCCGGTCGCGGAACGGCGTGTTGATTCCTTCGTCGACCCCTTCGAGGCGGTAGCTGGGTGCCTGAGGCAGGGCGGCCAGCACCGGCGTCGGGTCCATCTTCAGGCTGCGACACACCGTCTGTGCAAGCGCCCGCGCGAAGGTGGCGTCAGGCAACTCGGAGATTTTGTCGGCTTCGAGCAGCTCGAGCTTGCGCTGCGACACCTTGATCGACGCGGCCAAGGCGGCAATGTGCAGCCCCTTGGCCTGCCGCGCCTCGCGCAGCATTTCACCGGCACTCCGCGACGAGGGCCGCGGCAGGGCGGACGCGTCCGCAGTGGATTTGGGCTCACTCATCGAACCGCCCTTCCGCGTACGAATTGGCCTCCGATGACTCCGGAAAGCGGTTGCGCAACTGGCCCCCGAAATCGGCCACACCCGCTGCATTGCCAAACTTGTTCTCGATGCGTGCAGCCAGCCACAGGGTCTGGGGGCTGACCAGGTTCGGAACGGTATTGACGCGACGGATGTAGAAACGCGCGCGCTCGAGGTCGCCTTTGCGATACAGCACCTCGCTGAGGTTGACGGCGATCGCAGGGTTTCCCGGTTCGAGCGCATAAGCGCGAACCAGGGTTCGCTCGGCCTCGTCGTTCTTGCCGCTGCGTGCCTGGCAAATACCTTGCGTCAACATGGTTCGCGGGCTGTCCTGATACTGGGGGACGGCCAACGCCTGCAGGAACAGGGCATTCGCTTCACTGAAGCGCGATTGCTGGCACAGGTACCAGCCGAAGTTCTGCATTGAATCCGCATCACGCGGATCGATCTGCAAGGCACGCCGGAAACTCTCCTCGGCCAGTCGGTGGTCGCCCAGGTTGCCGTAGATGAGACCGCGCAGGTTGAAGGCCGCAGACACGTTCGGATCGGCAGCGATGGACTTCTTGACCTCGTCGAGGGCAGTCGTCATCTGGCCTCGCCCGAAATACGCACCGGCCAGTTCGAGCCGCACCTGGGCGCGTCGCGAGGCGTCGGTTTCGTCGGATTGGGTCACACGGTCTTTGGTCCCGGTCGTTGGGACCGATCCGTTCACCGCCGAATCCTGGGAGCTGGCAGCCGCTGAGGACTGAGGTGGCACGGCACACCCCGTCAACAGCGACAAGCCGATCAACGCCAAGCCGACCGACCCTCTACAGATAACACCCCGCAAGTCGATGCTGACAGCCGGAATCCTCATGCGCGTCCTTCGTTGATCGGGGTCCCGTTCGCAAGCGCCGCCGACGTATTCACAGCCAGGATTGGAATCGCTGCGCGCCCGGCAAATCGTTGCTCGACGCGGGTGCGGTCCTGCACCTCGCCGGCCAACTGACCACATGCCGCAGCGATGTCATCACCACGGGTCTTGCGTATCGTGGTCACGATGCCCGCTTCCTGCAGAACACCCGCAAACTCGACCACCCGCGCCCGGGGACTTCGGATCAGCCCCGAAGCCGGAAACGGATTGAACGGAATCAGATTCAGCTTGCACGACACGGGCTTTGCGTGGAGCAGGCGCCCCTGATCATCGCGAGCCCGGCCCTGCACCAGATCGACGAGTTGCCGAGCGTCCTCGGAGCGGTCATTGACGCCGTCGAGCATGCAGTACTCGAAGGTGATGAAGTCGCGAGGCGCAGCTTCGAGATAGCGATCGCAGGCCGCCAGCAACTCGGCCAGGGGGTACTTGCGATTGAGCGGCACCAGGTCATCGCGCAACGCATCGTTCGGCGCGTGCAGCGACACCGCCAGCGCGACCGGGCAGTCGTCGCGCAGGCGATCAATCATCGGGACCACACCAGAGGTCGACACCGTGACGCGCCGCCGCGACAGGCCGTAGCCGTGGTCGTCGAGCATCACGCGCAGGGCTGGCAGCAGCGCAGCGTAGTTCTGCAGCGGTTCGCCCATGCCCATCATCACGACATTGGTGATCGCCCGGGTGCCCTCGGGCAGATGCAGGCGCTGGCGCAGGTGGTGCTCGGCAAACCACAGCTGGCCGACGATCTCGGCCGTGGTCAGGTTGCGGCTGAAGCCCTGGTGACCGGTCGAACAGAAACGGCAGCCGACCGCGCAACCGGCCTGTGACGATACGCACAAGGTGCCGCGGTCGACTTCGGGAATGAACACCGTCTCGACCGCATCGCCATGGCCCACATCGAACAGCCACTTGATCGTGCCGTCGGTCGAAGCCTGCTCGCTGAGCACCGCAGGCACCCGGAGTTCGGCGACCGCACCGAGCTTGTCGCGAAACGACTTCGCCAGATCGGACATCTGGGCGAAGTCGGACACACCACGCTGATGCACCCAGCGGAAAAGCTGAGTAGCGCGGAACCGCTTTTCACCGAGTTGCTCGCAGTACGCCGTCAGGCCAGCCAGATCGAAGTCGAGCAGGTTGACGGCGGTCATGGAAGGCCCGTTTGGCCGATGCAGTGGGGATCAGCGGCCGGGAATCAGCGGCTGTAAACCTGCGCGCCGGGGAAGAAGAACGCGATCTCGACGGCCGCCGTCTCGGCTGCATCGGAACCGTGCACGGCGTTCGCATCGATGCTGTCGGCGAAGTCGGCGCGGATCGTTCCCTTCTCGGCCTTCTTCGGATCGGTGGCACCCATCAGATCGCGGTTCTTGACGATAGCGTTCTCGCCTTCGAGCGCCTGGATCATCACCGGACCGGAGATCATGAAATCGACCAGGTCCTTGAAGAAGGGACGGGCCTTGTGCACTGCGTAAAACGCCTCGGCCTCGCCTCGAGAAAGATGCGCCATGCGCGCAGCGATCACCTTGAGACCGGCACCTTCGAAGCGGGAATAGATCTGGCCGATGACGTTTTTCGCGACGGCGTCGGGCTTGATGATGGAGAGCGTGCGTTCGATGGCCATGGAATTCGTTCCTGATTGGAGATAGCTAGACAAAGCCTTGGATTCTACCGTGGGCACCTTCGAAATCAGCGCCCGCGACGGCCTCCGCCGCCGCTGTTTCCACCGCCACCGCCGCCACCACCTCCATAGCCTCCACCGCGGTTTCCGCCGCGCCCACCACCGCCCTGACCACCACCACCATTGCGAGCATGCTTGCGATGGAAGGCCTCGCCACCGATGTAGCCGACCGACGTCTGCATCGGATCGGGCTGGCGCGGTCCGTCGCCTTTCTTCTGTGCAGGCGGAGCGCTTCCGCCCGCGCCGAAGCCACCACCGCCAGTGCGGAAATTGCGCCCACCGGCCGGCGTGCGCGGGTTCTGCACGAAGCGCTTGTCGAAGGTCTGCTCCAGCGGATTCGGGATGCGCGACGGATCGAAATCGTCATCCAGATCGTCGTCGCGCGGCGGACGGTCCTCGGTCACGCGCTCGGCGCGCAGCGGTGCCTCCGCCTGTGGAGGGCGCGGGCCACGGCCTTCGCGCCCCTCAAGAGGCGGCCGATCGCGCTCGGATGCGCCCTGACGAGGCGGACGGTCATTGCGACGCTCGCCCTGGAGCGGCTTGTCGCGACCGCGCTGCGGGCGGGCCTGCTGCTGCCCATCGCGCGCATTGGGGCGAGGCTCACGCGGGCCGCCCTCGGCTTCGCCACCGGCCAGCCGGCGGATCGCCCGCACATCGCTGTCTTCCAGATCCACCCAGACACCCCGACGCAGACCTCGCGGCAACACGATGCATCCGTAGCGGATGCGGATCAGGCGACTGACCGTCAGGTCAACCGCATCGAACAGCTTGCGGACTTCGCGGTTGCGACCTTCGGTGATCACCACGCGATACCAGTGGTTCAGGCCCTCGCCGCCGCCGTTCTCGATCGAGCGGAAGCTGGCCATCTGGCCGTCGATAGTGACGCCTTCAAGCAGCATCGCCTTCGACTCGGCGTCGAGGGTGCCCAGCACACGCACCGCGTACTCGCGTTCGATACCGAAGCGCGGATGCATCAGGCGATTGGCCAGTTCACCCGAGTTGGTGAACAGCAACAGGCCTTCGGTGTTCATGTCGAGGCGGCCCACCGACTGCCACTTGCCCTGCGGTAGCCGCGGCAGGCGGCGGAACACCGTCGGCCGGTGCTCCGGGTCGTCGTTCGTCACCACTTCGCCAGTCGGCTTGTGGTACGCGATGATGCGAGGCGGCGGCGGGATGATGCGAATCCGAACCGGCTTGCCGTTGACCTTGACCTGATCACCGAACGAGATGCGCTGGCCGGTGTGCGCCGGTTGTCCGTTGACCTCGACCTGACCGTCGAGGATGGCCTGCTCCATGTCGCGGCGTGATCCGATGCCCGATTGCGCGAGGACCTTGTGCAGCTTCGGCGCTTCCGGCTCGGGACGCAGCACCCGCTTTGGCGGTGCGCCCACCTCCTCGGCGGGCGGCTCGATGTCGAATTCACCTGACAGCACCTGCGCAAACACCTCACCGACCTGGACGGGTGGCTCTGCCGGCTCCAGTGAGAAGAGGGGCTCGGTCTGATCCGGATCTCCGGACTCTTCGTCCGAAGAGGTGGCGGCATCCGAGTCGGCTGCGTCGTCAGGGCGCGGGCCGCGTCGCCGTGGGTTGCGCGCCCTGCGAGTCGGATCAGGCATGCCTGACTCGGGTGCCGCGTCGGCGGCAACCGACTCGGTAGCTGCAGCCGCGTCGTCGGGCCGAACAACCACGTCGGCGACATCAGCAGAGGCATTGACCACCACCGGGGAGGCGTTTTCGTCGGATGTGACGGCAGGGGGCGCCTTCACAGCGCGCTTGCGTCGCGCCGGTTTGATTGACGCTTCAGCCCCCTCGTCCGGCAGATCGGAAGAAGTCGCGTCACCGTCGTTTTCGGGTACGTGGTCAGGATTTGGGTTCATTCGGGCGTTCCATGGGTGCGGCATCCGCCGCTGGGTCGGGTAAAAGATCAAGGGCTTCGGCCACCAAAGGCGCGCCGGATGTGGTCGTGGACTCAGTGACGAGTTCAGACGGGTCCTGGGGGTCGATCAGCACGCCCTGGTCCGGCAGCAGGTCGCCGAGGGAGTCAGGCAGCGCTGGCACACCCTGAATCAGGGGAAGTTGTTCAAGACTGGCGAGCCCCAGATCGTCGAGGAACTGTCGGGTCGTTGCCAGCAAGGCCGGGCGACCGGGAGCTTCACGGTAACCGATGGCCTCGACCCAACCCCTGTCCTCAAGCTGCTTGACGATCTGAGTGGCCACCGTCACGCCGCGGATGTCTTCGATGTCGCCCCGGGTGACCGGTTGTCGGTAAGCAATGATGGCCAGGGTCTCCATCACCGCTCGCGAGTACTTGGGCGGCTTTTCCGGGTTCAGCCGGTCGAGGAACTCGCGCATCTCGGGGCGGCTCTGGAAACGCCATCCGGTCGACACGGCCACCAGCTCGACGCCTTCGCCTTCCCAGTCACGCACCAACTCATCGAGAAGCTCGTGAAGGGTGTCCGCCTCGAATTCATCAGCGAATAGCGCGCGCATGTCGCGAATCGCGAGCGGCTCTCGGGCGCAGATCAGCGCGGTTTGAAGGACGCGCTTCGCATCCTGTGTGTTCATGTGTCTCGTGGTCGTCCTCGACCGGCCGTGGCCGGTGGATGTTCAGGATCTGTTCTCGTTCAGTCGCCTCGCAGCACGGACCCTTCACCAGGGTGGCGCAGCGTCGCGGCGAATGTGCGGCCATGCGGATCGCCGAGAGAGGCTCTCATGTCGGCGATGCTTGCATCTGCGGCTGTCTCGTCGTAGACCTTCAGGGTCCGATTGGATTTCACGACGTAGCAAGCGGAGTGTAACGGACGAAGCGCCAGTCAGTCTGTCGCCATCAGAAGTTGCCAGACCTGGGCGAGATCGGGCGGAGGTGGCACTTCGAAAGCCAATGGCTGGCCGCCGACCGGGTGATCAAAGCCCAGGCGGGTCGCGTGCAGTGCCTGCCGTGTCATCCCGTGGCCCTCGCGACCGCCGTAGGTCGCGTCGGCGAGCAGAGGGTGCCCGACCGAGGCCAGATGCACCCGGATCTGATGGGTGCGGCCCGTGTGCAGGCTGCAGCGCAGCGCGCTGACGCTGTGTCCGGAATCATCGGATCGCACCGCAAGCCGCTCCACATCGGTACGCGCAGACCGTCCAGACGACACCACCGCCATGCGCACCCGAGAGCGTGGGTCACGGCCGATCGGCGCCTCGATGCGCAGGTGCTGATGCTCAAAACGTCCGTGGCAGACCGCCAGATAGATGCGGCGGACATCGCGTGCGGCGATCTGGCGAACCAGCGCGGTCACCGCCGTGAGCGTCTTGCCGACCACCATCAGGCCCGAAGTGTCCTTGTCCAGGCGGTGCACGATGCCGGCGCGCGGCAGGTGACCGGCTCCGCCATGATGGGCCAGCAAACCGTTGAGCAGGGTGCCCGACCAGTTGCCGGCGGCCGGGTGAACCACCATCCCGGCCGGCTTGTTGACGACCATCAGGTACTCGTCCTCGTAGACGATGTCGAGCATCATCGGCTCCGGCCTGAATGCCAGGCACTCCTGCGTGGGCATCAATTCCACAGTAACGACCTGGCCTGCCAGCACCTTGCGGGATGCCGACGTCTGGAGGCGCCCGTCTACCCACACATGCGCAGACTCAACCAACGCCTGCAGATGGTTTCGGGAAAACTCCCCGGCCATCGACACCAGGGCCTTGTCGAGCCTGGACCCATGCAGCGCAGTAGAGACGATCGCCTGCCGGCGTTCGGCCGAGATGTCTGCCGGCTCTTCGATTCCGGGGCCACCCGGGTCGTCCAAGCCCATGGCGAGCTCGTCGTCGAGAGGCTCGGCAGAAGGAGCCGCGATGGGGGCAACCGTATACTCAGCGGTCATTTTTTGGGAATTCCGGCGGTCCGTCGGTACAGTCGAACATGAACTTCAAGCGCTGCGACATACGTCATGCCACCGGGCGGGCAACGCTGACTGGGTTGGGTCTCGTTCTGGCTTGGATGTTGACAGGTTGCAACGCGCCGCCGAAGGATCCAACGGCCGATTGGTCACCCGAAAAATTGTACGCAGAGGCTCGTGAGGAGCAGGACGCCGGCAACTTCGACAAGGCGGCGAAGATGTACGAATCGCTGGAAGGACGCGGCGCCGGCACCCTCCTCGCTCAGCAGGCGCAGCTCGAACGCTCTTACCTGCTTTACCGCTCCGGCGAAAAGGCGCAGGCGCTGGCGACCATCGAGCGCTTCATCAAGCTGCACCCGACCAGCCCGGCGATCGACTACGCCATGTACCTGCAGGGCTTGATCAACTTCAACGACAACCTGGGTTTCCTGGGCAACCTGTCGCGACAAAACCTCTCGGAACGAGATCAGCAGGCTTCGCGCGATGCCTATCAGGCGTTCAAGCAACTGATCGATCAATATCCGAAGTCAAAATATTCCGTCGAGGCGCGTGAGCGAATGGCCTACATCGTGAACTCGCTGGCCGAGTACGAGGTCCACGTGGCCCGCTATTACTTCCGCAGAGGCGCCTACGTCGCGGCCGCCAACCGAGCGCAGCAGACGATCCAGGAGTTTCAATACTCGCCTTCGACAGAAGAAGCGCTGTCGATCCTGATTCGCAGCTATGACCGGCTTGGGTTGGATCAGTTGCGCGACGATGCCGATCGCGTCATGCGCAAGAACTTTCCGAACAGCGCCTTGCTCACCGGCGAGGGCGTCAATTCAGCAACGCGCCCGTGGTGGCAGATGTGGTGACGGTCGGCTGAATCGACAAAAGTCGAACGTTCAACGGTCGCTGGCCAGCATGGTCAGCCAGCTCAGCGCCTCGGCCTCGGATTCGAGGCGCGGCATCGCCGGCAGCGCCAGCCGCAGCCGCTTGCCATATCCCATCGAGGACATGCGTGGATCGCAGACCACCAGCAAGCCGCGATCGGTCTCGCTGCGAATCAGGCGCCCGGCTCCCTGCTTCAACGACACCGCGGCTTCGGCAATGAAGTAATCGGTGAACGCGTTGCGTCCTTCACTCTCCAGGCGTTTCACGCGAGCCTCGACCAACGGATCGTTCGGTGGTGGGAATGGCAACTTGTCGATCAAAACGCACTGCAACGCATCGCCCGGGACGTCGATGCCTTCCCAGAAAGTCTGAGACCCGACCAGCACGGACCGCGGATGTGCCAGGAACATCTGCATCAGTTGCCGCTTGGGCAGCTGGCCCTGGATCAGCACCGCCATGTCATCGCCCTCGGCTTCGAACGCCGACTTCAGATGGTCTCCGATCGCTTGCAACGCACGCAGCGTCGTCGTGAGCACGAAGGTGCGTCCGCCCAGGGCCCGTGCGCAGCGGGCCGCCAGCCGTGCGACCGCAACGGGATGATCGGGTTCGTTGGGCTTGGGGAACTGCGTCGGCACATACAAGCGGGCATGCTCGCCGTAGTTGAACGGGCTTCCAACACGCAAGGTCACCGCCTCGCTCAGACCGGCCGGCTCGGTGAACCATGACAGTCTGTCGTCCTCGCCCAGGGTGGCTGAGGTGAATATCCAGGCCTTGGGCGCTGCGGCCATCTGCTCGCGCAGCGCTTCGCGAATGTCGAGCGGCGACTCGACGAGCCGGCATTGATTCGAGGTGACTTCGATCCAGCGCACCTGGCCGGGTTGCGCGGACTCGACAAATCGCTCGGTGAGTTCGTGCAACCCGGCCATCCGATCGGCCAGCTTGACGAAATCCGGCGACAGCTCGGACACCGTATCGAGTGCCGCGTGAGCGGCCGCGCAGGCGGCCCCCACCTGAACCAGCGCCTCTCCAAATGCCGGTCGAGACGCGCGATCCTCCCAGCGTAGCTTCATCGAGCCACGAGGGGCACGGAGCCCACTGTCTTCGACCGTTCGAGTTGCGCCAACACAAGCCAGTCGCAATTCTCGGGCTGCCCGGTCACAAACGGCGGCCAGGTCCTGCCATGCCGCCAGGCCACGCGCTTGCTGCAGGCCCAAGGCGAGCATGTCGCGCGCAGTGTCCAGCAACTGGCCGCTGGACAAGGCGGCGCCGAGAAACGACACCCCGGCCTCGGACAACTGGTGCGCCTCGTCGAAGACCGCCACCTCGACGCTGGGCAGCAGCTCGGCAACCCCGCTTTCGCGCAAGCTCATGTCGGCAAAGAACAGGTGGTGATTGACCACGACGACGTCGGCGGCCATCGCGTCGCGTCGGGCCTTCATCACGTGGCAGCTGCGGTAGTCGGGGCAATCACTGCCCAGGCAGTTCTCTCGCGTCGAGGTGACCAGCGGGATCACGCTGCTGCGCTCGTCCAGGCCGTCGATTTCGGCCAGGTCGCCTGTCGAGGTGCCTTGCGACCACGCCTCGATCTTGGCCAGCGTTCGAGCGGCCCAGCGATCCGATGGGTCGGTCGAATGACGGGCCTGCATCATCCGGTGGGTGCAAAGGTAGCTGGCGCGTCCTTTCAGCAGCGCCACGGTCGTCGGCAGCGCGAGCGCATTGCGCAGACGCGGCAGATCGCGCAGGAACAACTGGTCCTGCAGGCTCTTCGTGGCGGTACTGATCAGCGCACGCGCTCCAGACAGCAGCGTCGGCACCAGGTACGCGAAGGTCTTGCCCACGCCGGTTCCGGCTTCGGCCACCAAGGTGCCACGCACGTCGATGGCGTCAGCCACCGCGGTGGCCATGCGCAACTGAACCTCTCGTTCCGTGTAGCCCGGGTCGGCACGCGACAGCGCGCCCGAGGCCGAAAACGCCTGCAGCACCGCAGCGCGCAGCGGACTCACCGATCGCCCTTCTCGTCAGGTCGTCGGGTCATGCCGGCTGCGGCGGCTCAAGCTCAGCTTCGATACGGGAAATCTGGTCTTTCAGTGCCAAACGACGCTTCTTCAACCGCTGAACCATCAAGTCGTCCCTGGGCAGGCGAAGGCTGGCTTGATCGATCAGCCCGTCGAGATCGCCGTGCTCGATGCGAAGTTCGATGAGACGTCGGGGAAGCGAGTGAAGGTTGGTGTTCATCGAGAGGTCGCTGCGAACTCTTCACGAGATTCCGACAGGAGAACCGATTATAGTTTTTGCATGACTTCCACCGCGCAGGGCCACCGGCTGTCCGCAGCCACCGGCATTCACCGGGGCGACCGCGCCTATCAGCAGGATCAAGTCGAGATCATCCCTCACGCCCGCGTGCCTGGATGCGCTCTCGGCGTCCTGGCGGACGGCATGGGCGGCAAGAGCGGTGGTCGCAAGGCAGCCGATCAGGTCATCCTGACAGCCCAGCAACTTTTCGAGCGCTACGCCCCCAGCCGTGACGATGCGGCCGAAACGCTGAAGCAATTGGTGCTCGAAGCTCACCTGATGATCAAGCTGACGGCGATCACATCAGAGGAAGAGCCGCACAGCACGGTGGCGGCGTTCCTGATCAGTCCGACAAGAGAGTGCCACATCGTGCACGCCGGCGACTCCCGTGTGTACTTCTTCCGGGGCGCCGAGATGGTGAGCCGCACCAGCGACCATTCGTTTGTGCAGCGACTGGTCAATGAAGGCCAGCTGACCGAAGAGGAAGCCAACAGCCATCCGCAGTCGAACCTGCTGACGGGGTGCCTGGGCACGACGCAGGATCCACCACTGACCGTGACGCGCATCGAGCGCATGGAGCTTGGCGACAGCGTTCTCGCCTGCAGTGACGGGCTGTGGCACTACTTCACCCCGCGGGAGCTCGGTGCAATCGTCGAGGCGCTGCCGCCGCGCGAAGCCAGCGAGATGCTGATCGACAAGGCACGCCAGTGGGCACGTGGCGGTGGCGACAACCTGTCGCTCGCGCTGGTACGTGTCGACGCGCTCGCCGCCTGACGAGCGCGTCTCGAAACTCAGCGCGCTGCGGACGACGCGGCGCCTGGCACGGGCAGCGGTGCCGCAGGCGGTTTCTTGGCTGCCTTCTCTGCATTTCGCTTGAGCACGCTCTCCCGACGTTCCTCGATCTCACGCACGCGATCATTTGACTCCTTCAACGCGTTCGGATTCGGCATCGGCGTGAGGCGCTTGTGCGTATGCACTGCGTCCGCCGTTGTGCCCTCCCTCGCGCCAGCCGATGTGCTCGGGGGAGCCTCCGGCAGCGCCGCAGGCATGTCGCCGAGCGGCGACTCGCTCGGCGGGCCGAAGGACCTGAGTCTGGGTCGAATCAGCGGTCGCGGTGCAGGACGCGACGCCGCAGCCACAGGCGCCGAGACGATGGGCGCAGCTGGGGCCACAACGTCGGACGCCACGCCAGACGAAGATTCAGCTTTCGCGCGGATGCGGCCCGTGCGATCTGCGGCGCGTTGCTTGCGCTGCTTCTCGTCGAGCAGGATCAATTCTTCGCGCAAAGGCTGGACGACAGCCCGGTGCTGCTGGCGTGCTTCGATCAGGCAGGCGTTCACGACAAAGCGCTGCCGGCATTCCGCTTCCTTGGCGGCCAGGACCGCGTCAGCCTCGGCCTTGGCGTTGTTGATGCGTGCCTTCTCGCTGGCATCATTCGCCCAGACTAGGTGGTGGCCCACAGCCAGCAGCGAAATCGCCAACCAGCGTGCGCCACGGCAGACAGAGCGGCCAGAGGGGTTCATGTCAGCGCGGTCTCCACATCACGTCGGGCAAGGGCCAGGAACTCGGACGATCTCATTTCATGAAGGCGGGACACCGTGCGCGGAAACTCGTGCGCCAGAGGCCCTTCCGTGTACAGCTCTTCCGCAGAAACTTCAGCCGACAGCACGAGTTTGACTCGCCGGTCGTACATCACATCGACGAGCCAGGTGAAGCGACGCGCCTCCGAGGCCAGCCGGGGCGACATCTGCACCACACCCGACACCAGCACAGTGTGGAACTGAGACGCCAGTTCCAGGTAATCGTTCTGCGAGCGCGGTCCGCCGCACAGCTCCTGGAAGTCGAACCACACCACACCGCCCGCACGCCGCCGCGCCTTCAAGACGCGGTGTTCAATGTTCAAGCGCGGACTCTCGTCCTTGGTCTCGGCCAGTCGCTCGAACGCAGCCATCATCGCAGCATCGGCGGCTGCGCCCAGCGGCGTGTGATACATCTCGACCTGCTCAAGCGTGAGCCGCCGATAGTCGGTTCCCGCATCGACATTGATGATCTCCAGGTGATCCTTGAGCAATTCAATGGCCGGCAGGATGCGCTCCCGGTGCAGGCCGTTCGGGTACAGGCCGTCTGGATGGAAGTTGGAGGTCGTCACGATGCTCACCCGGTAATTGAACAGCGATTCGAGCAACCGATAAAGGATCATCGCATCGGTGATGTCGGCCACATGAAACTCGTCGAAACAGATCAGCCGAAAGCGGCGCGACATGCGCTGACCGAGCACCTCGAGCGGATTGACCGTTCCGTGCAGATCGGCCAGTTCTCGATGCACCTCCCGCATGAATTCATGGAAGTGCAAGCGCGCCTTGCGCTCCAGCGGCACCGAGTTGTAGAAGCAATCCATCAGAAAGCTCTTGCCACGACCGACGCCACCGTACATATAGACGCCACGAGGAATCTCGGGGCGGATCAGCAGCTTGGTCAGCGCGTTGCGCCGCCGGGACTTGTACTCGATCCATTCGTTCTCACAGCGCTCGAGCGATGCGACCGCCGCCAGCTGAGCGGCGTCGGCGTGATAGCCCCGTTCGGCGAGAGTCTGCTGGTAAAGCTGCCGAACGGACATGAAGGATGAGCGAGAGGTTCGTTCGGGTGACGGACCCGAGGCGGCTCGGGTCGGGTTCCGCAGCCCGCGAGGGGCTGCGGGGTTCGATCAGAAGTTCAGCGTCCGCTTGTCCACCGCCAGCGCGGCTTCCTTGGTCGATTCGCTCAGCGATGGGTGTGCGTGGCAGATGCGCGCGATGTCTTCGGCGCTCGCCTTGAATTCCATCGCCACCACCGCCTCGGCGATCAGCTCGGAGGCGAACGGCCCGACGATGTGCACGCCGAGGATTTCATCGGTCTTCGCATCGGCCAGCATCTTGACCATGCCGGTCGTGTCACCCATCGCCCGCGCGCGGCCGTTGGCCAGGAACGGGAAGGTACCGGCCTTGAACTCGCGACCTTCGGCCTTGAGCTGCTGCTCGGTCTGGCCGACCCAGGCGATCTCCGGGGAGGTGTAGATCACCCACGGCACCGTATTGAAATTGACGTGCGGGTGCTGGCCAGCGATGCGCTCGGCCACCGCCACGCCCTCTTCTTCGGCCTTGTGCGCCAGCATCGGGCCGCGCACCACGTCGCCGACGGCCCACACATTGGGCAGGTTGGTGCGGCAATCGTCGTCGACCGTGATGGCGCCGCGCTCATCGAGCTTCAGGCCGACCGCCTCGGCGTTCAGGCCGATGGTGTTCGGCACACGGCCGATCGAGACGATCAGCTTGTCGACCTCGAGCTTGCAGGCCGCGCCCTTGGCGTTGGTGTAGGTGATCGTGACGCTGGACTTGCCCGCAGTCACCTTGTCGATCTTGACCCCGAGTTCGATCATCAGGCCCTGTTTGGTGAAGGCCTTGTGGGCCTCCTTGGCGATCTGCTGATCGACCGCGCCGAGGAAGGTCGGCAGGCCTTCAAGCACCGTCACCTCGGAGCCGAGTCGACGCCAGACCGAACCCATCTCCAGGCCGATGACGCCCGAGCCGATGACGCCCAGCGTGTCCGGCACCGCCCCGATGCGCAAGGCACCGTCGTTGGACAGGATCTTGTCCTCGTCGAACGCGGCTCCCGGCAGCGACCGCGCATTCGAGCCGGTCGCGACGATGATGTGCTTGCCGGTGATCACCTCGTCGGCGGCTCCACTGACCTGAATGTCGTAGCCGGCATCGCCGGCCTTCAGAAACGAACCCCGACCGTGGAAGAACGTCACCTTGTTCTTCTTGAACAGGTACAGGATGCCGTCGTTGTTCTGCTTCACCACCGCATCCTTGCGGCCCAGCATCTTGGCCACGTTGATGGTCAGGTTCGACAGGCCGATGCCGTGGTCGGCAAAGCTGTGCTCGGCATGCTCGAAGTGCTCGCTGGACTGCAGCAAGGCCTTCGACGGAATGCAGCCGACATTCGTGCAGGTACCACCCGGTGCGGGACCGCCCTTGTCGTTCTTCCACTCGTCGATGCAGGCCGCGCTGAAGCCCAGTTGCGCGGCGCGGATCGCCGCCACATAGCCACCGGGGCCGCCACCGATGACGATCACGTCGAATTGCTTGCTCATGAAAGGTTTCCTCGGATCTCGAATCAGATATCGAACAGCAGACGCGCCGGATCTTCCAGCGCTTCCTTCATCGCGACCAGGCCCAGCACCGCTTCGCGCCCGTCGATGATGCGGTGGTCGTACGACATCGCGAGGTAGATCATCGGACGCACGACGATCTGCCCGTTTTCGACCACGGCTCGGTCCTTGGTCGCGTGTACGCCCAGGATGGCCGACTGCGGCGGGTTGATGATCGGGGTCGAGAGCATCGAGCCGAAGGTGCCACCGTTGCTGATCGAGAAGGTTCCACCGGTCAGTTCTTCCAGCGCCAGCTTGCCTTCGCTGGCCTTCTTGCCGTACTCGGCAATCTTCTTCTCGATGTCGGCAAAGCTCATCTGATCGGCATTGCGCAGGATCGGCACCACCAGACCGCGCGGTGAACCGACCGCGATGCCGATGTCGAAATAGCCGTGGTAGACGATGTCGTTGCCATCGACGCTGGCATTGATGATCGGGTACTTCTTCAGGGCGGCGACCGCTGCCTTCACGAAGAAGCTCATGAAGCCGATCTTGCAACCGTGCTCCTTCTCGAACTTCTCCTGGAAGCGCTTGCGCATTTCCATCACCGGCGCCATGTTGACCTCGTTGAAGGTGGTCAGGATGGCATTGGTCGCCTGCGATTGCAGCAGCCGCTCGGCGACGCGCGCACGCAGTCGCGACATTGGCACGCGCTGTTCAGGGCGGTCGCCAAGATTCACGGGCCCGGGTACCGACACCGACGGCAGGGCACGCGCAACCGCAGGGGCCACTGCGGCAGCGACAGGAGCCGGCGCCTTCAGCGGTACGGAGGTCGCCATCACCGGGGCTTGCAGGCCGGCAGCCAGCACTTCGGTCACGTCGCCCTTGGTCACGCGACCGCCCTTGCCCGTGCCAGCAATCGAACCCGGCTCCATCTGGTTGTCGGCCATCAGCTTGGCTGCGGCAGGCATCACTACACCTGACGCAGCGGAACCCGCTGCTGGTGCGGGAGTGACCGCATTGGGCGCCACAGCCTTGACCTCCAGCGGACTGACCTGCGGTGACGCGGCCGTGTCGATGCGCGCGATGACCTCTTCGGCCACGCAGCTCTCACCGTCGTTCTTGATGATCTGGGCCATCACGCCGGCAGCCGGCGCCGGCACCTCCAGCACGACCTTGTCGGTTTCGATCTCGACGAGGATTTCGTCGATGGCGACGGCTTCGCCCGGCTTCTTCTTCCACTGCAACAGCGTGGCTTCGGCCACGGATTCGGACAGTTGCGGTACTTTGACTTCAACGATGGACATGGTGTTCTTTCTGGGTGTTCAATCGGCTGTCGCCCTGACCCGTGCAGGCCCGTTCAACGAACGGAGAGGCGGCGTGCCGTGGAGCTGGCATACAGCGCCAGACGACGCTGTATGCCGCTGAAGGTGCGGTTCACTTCGTGAGGACGAATCCCTTGAGCTTGCCGAAAGCCTGATCGAGCAGCGACTTCAGCTGCTCCTGGTGCAGGTGGGCGTAACCCACGGCCGGAGACGCGGAAGCCGGACGCCCGGCGTAACCGAGCTTCTGGCCCTCACCCATGTTCTCGTGGATGTAGTGCTGGACAAAGAACCAGGCACCCTGGTTCTGCGGCTCGTCCTGGCACCACACGATCTCGGTGGCATTGGGAAACTTCTTCAGCTCGGCAGCAAAGGCCTTGTGCGGGAACGGGTAGAGCTGTTCGACCAGCACGATGGCTGTGTCGTTCAGTTTCTTGGCGTCCCTGCGCTTCATGAGGTCGTATGCCACCTTGCCCGAGCACGCGATGATCCGCTTGACCTTGTCGGCCTCGATGTCGGCCGGGTTGGGCCCGATCACCGTGCGGAATTCACCGCGAGTGAATTCGCTCAACGGCGAAGCGGCGTCCTTGGCACGCAGCAGCGACTTCGGCGTCAGGATCACCAGCGGCTTGCGGAACATGCGCACCATCTGGCGACGCAGCACATGGAAGATCTGGCTGGCCGAGGTCGGCTGCACGATCTGCATGTTGTTGTCGGCGGCGAGCTGCATGAAGCGTTCGAGGCGGGCCGACGAATGCTCGGGACCCTGGCCTTCGTAGCCATGCGGCAGCATCAACGTGAGGCCGTTCGCACGACCCCACTTGACCTCGCCCGAGGCGATGAACTGATCGATGACCACCTGGGCGCCGTTGGCGAAGTCGCCGAACTGAGCCTCCCAGATGACCAGCGTGTTCGGCTCGGCCGAGGCGTAGCCATATTCGAAGCCCAGCACCGCTTCTTCGGACAGCAGCGAATCGATGACGACGTAGGGCGCCTGTCCTTCGGCCACGTGCTTCAGCGGCGTGTAGGTGCCCTCGTCCCACTTCTCGCGGTTCTGATCGTGCAGCACCGAGTGACGGTGGGTGAAGGTACCGCGTCCGCAGTCTTCGCCTGACAGGCGGACCGCGTAACCACTGGCGACCAGCGACGCGAAGGCCAGGTGCTCGCCCATGCCCCAGTCGACATTGATCTCGCCACGCCCCATCGCCGCGCGGTCAGCCAGCACCTTTTCGACCAGCGGATGAACCTTGAAATCCTTCGGCAAGGTCGTGATGCGTTCGGCCAGACGCTTGATCTCCGACAGCGGCAGTGCGGTATCAGCCGCATCTGTCCACTTCTTGCCGAGGAACGGAGCCCAGTCGACCGCGTACTTGCTCTTGTAGTTGGTCAGCACCGGGCTGAATGAGTGCTTGCCTTCGTCCATCGCGGCGCGGAAGGTCTTGACCATTCCGTCCGGGCCGTCGGCGGGCAGCACGCCCTGGGCGACCAGCTTGTCGCCGTAAAGGCGGCGGGTGCCTGGATGCTGGCCGATCTTTTTGTACATCAGCGGCTGCGTCAGCGCCGGCGTGTCCTGCTCGTTGTGACCGAGCTTGCGGAAGCAGACGATGTCGACCACAACGTCCTTGCTGAATTCCTGCCGGTAGTCGAGCGCCATCTGGGTCGCCAACACCACCGCTTCAGGATCGTCGCCATTGACGTGGAGCACCGGCGCCTCGACCATCTTGACGACGTCGGAGCAGTACAGCGTCGAGCGGGTGTCGCGCGGGTCGCTGGTGGTGAAACCGATCTGGTTGTTGATGACCAGGTGCACCGTGCCACCGGTGAAATAGCCGCGTGTCTGTGCGAGTGCCAGGGTCTCCATCACGACGCCTTGACCAGCGAATGCCGCATCGCCGTGGACGATGATCGGCAGCACCGAGCTGCCCTGCGCATCGCCACGGCGATCGAGTCGTGCCTTGACCGAGCCCTCGACGACCGGGTTGACGATCTCGAGGTGCGATGGGTTGAACGCCAGGCTCAGATGCACAGGACCGCCCGGCGTGGTGACATCGCTGGAAAAACCCTGGTGGTACTTCACGTCGCCAGAGGGCAGGTTCTCGGGCGCGGTGTGATCGAACTCCGAGAACAGTTCGGCCGGCGTCTTGCCCAGCGTGTTGACGAGCACGTTCAGACGACCGCGGTGGGCCATGCCGATGACGATTTCCTGCACACCCTTGCTGCCGGCGCGCTGCACCAGTTCGTCCATCGACGCGATGAAGCTTTCGCCGCCTTCGAGCGAAAAGCGCTTCTGGCCGACGTACTTGGTATGCAGGTAGCGCTCCAGCCCTTCAGCCGCAGTGAGCTCCTCCAGGATGTGCTTCTTCTGCTCGGCAGAGAAAGTCGGCTTCGAGCGGATCGATTCCAGGTGCTGCTGCCACCAGCGCTTTTCCGTCGGATCGGTGACATGCATGTACTCGGCACCGATCGATCCGCAGTAGGTCTCGCGCAGGGCCTGCAGGATCTGCCGCAGGCTCATGTTCTCGGCAGTCGAGAAATAGGTGTTGCTCGCGCTGAACGAGATGTCCATGTCGGACTCGGTCAGGTCGTAGAACACCGGTTCGAGTTCGGGAATCTTCGGGCGCTCCTGGCGCTTCAACGGGTCGAGATCGGCCCAGCGCGAACCGAGGAACCGGTACGCGGCGATCAGCGACTGCACATGCACCTGCTTGCGGGCGACCGCCAGATCGGCACTGCTGGCCTTGGCGCCGAACGCATTGGCCTTGGCGCGCTGCGCAAACGATTCGACCACAGGCGCGTGGGCCACATCTCGTTCGTCTGAGCCGTCGACCGCCGGCAGGTGCTGCAAGGCGTCGAAGTACGACCGCCAGTTGTCCGGGACCGAACCCGGGTTGTCGAGGTAGGCCTCGTACATCTCTTCGACGTAAGGCGCATTACCACCGAACAGATGCGAATTCGCTCTGTATTCCTGCATCATCTCGCTCACCTCATGCGCCGGTTTCCAGCGCGATAGTGGGTTAAAAAACCTTCCGCGACCCGGCTGCACCGGTGGGCGGACAAGCGACCCGACTGAGCTGCAAAACAGCTGAGGGGACGGGAAGGACCATTCAAGTCACGACAGCGATCCTAACACCGGGGTCGAGCGGCGAGAACCAAGGAATGGACGGTGTTGCGGTCGCTGATCAGCCCGTCAGCCAGGTGCAAGAACAGCGATAACCGGATCGGCATGCCGGCACTCCAGACCATACCCATCCACCCCGACGCACCGGACAAGCCGGCCTGGGGAGGCGCCTGCAATGGCTGCGGCGTGTGCTGCGCGGCAGAGCCCTGCCCGGTCGGCGTGCTCGTGACCGGGCGGCGCCGTGGCACTTGCCGCGCACTGCAATGGCACGACACCGATCGGCGCTACGTCTGCGGGATGGTCAGCTCGCCCGGTCGCTACCTGGGACTCGACCACCACTGGCTGAACATGGCCTTGTCGGCCGTGGCTCGTCGTCTGATCTCCGCCGGTTCCGGCTGCGACTCGGACGCCGAACTGGTCGACTGATTTCGGCCGATCAGGCCAGCGCCAGCCGCGCACGGGCCTGCACATACTCAGCCTGCAAGCGCGCAACCAGTTGGCGCACCGGTTGCACCTGCTTCACCGCACCGATGCCCTGCCCGCTGCCCCAGATGTCCTTCCAGGCCTTTGCAGCGTCAGCGCCGAAGTTCATCGTGCTCGGGTCGCCGGCCGGCAAGGCATCCGGATCGAAGCCAGCTTGCCGGATCGAGCCTTTCAGGTAGTTGCCGTGAACGCCGGTAAAGAGGTTGCTGTAGACGATGTCGTCACTCGAACTGTCGACGATCATCTGCTTGTAGGCCGGGGATGCCCTTGCTTCGTCGGTCGCGATGAAGGCCGAACCGATGTAGGCGAAGTCGGCACCCAAGGCCTGGGCAGCGAGCACGGCACCACCGGTGGCGATCGACCCACTCAATGCCACCGGGCCATCGAACCACTCGCGGATCTCCTGGATCAGCGCGAACGGGCTCTTCACCCCCGCATGACCGCCCGCCCCGGCGGCCACCGCGATCAGGCCGTCGGCGCCCTTCTCGATCGCCTTGCGCGCAAAGGCATTGTTGATGATGTCGTGCAGCACGACGCCACCGTAGCTGTGGGCGGCGTCGTTGATCTCGGTGCGCGCGCCGAGCGAGGTGATGACGATCGGCACCTTGTACTTGACGCACAAGGCCATGTCGTGCGCCAGCCGGTCGTTGCTCTTGTGGACGATCTGGTTGATCGCGAACGGTGCCGCCGGTTGCTGCGGATGCGCGGCGTTGTAGGCCGCCAGCGTTTCGGTGATCTCGGCCAGCCAGTCGTCGAGCTGCGACGCGGGACGGGCGTTCAGCGCCGGCATCGAACCGACCACGCCGGCCTGACACTGCGCGATCACCAATTGCGGATGGCTGATGATGAACAACGGCGCGCCGATGATCGGCAACGGCAGGTTCCGCAGAATCTCGGGAAAAGGAAACCGGGGCGTACTCAAAACGAGTCGACCGCCAACCCATTGACGCTGTCGGCGCCGTTGACGATCGCGTCGCGCATGCCCGGCACCGTGCTCAGGATGTGCTCGGCGAAGAAGCGGGCGGTCGCGATCTTGGCCTGCAGGAAAGGCTCGTCGCCGCTTCCTTGTGCCAGTTGGTTCTCGGCAATCACCAAGGCGCGGGCCAGTTGCCAGCCCGCAAGCACCTTGCCCGCCAGCATCAGGTAGGGCACCGAGCCGGCGTACACCGTCGCTGGCATCGACCGGGTGTGGGCCACGACGAAATCGACCACCTCGACGAACGCGCAGCGCGCGGCGTGCAGGTTCCGGTGCATCGCCTTCGCGGCTGGGCTTGTCCTGTCAGCCAGCTCACGCTCCGTGTCAGCGATCTGTTGCGCGACAGCTCGCGCGGTGGCACCACCGTCACGCAGCGTCTTGCGCCCGACCAGGTCGTTGGCCTGGATCGCGGTGGTGCCCTCGTAGATGGCCAGGATTCGGGAATCGCGGAAGTGCTGCGCAGCGCCGGTTTCCTCGATGTAGCCCATGCCGCCGTGCACCTGAATGCCAAGACTGGTGACCTCGATACTCATCTCGGTGCTGAAGCCCTTCACCAGCGGCACGGTGAACTCATGGAACGCCTGGCTGGCCTGGCGAACCACGGCATCGGGGTGGTGATGGGATTGGTCGAATGCCGCTGCCGATACACAGGCCAGCGCACGACACCCTTCGATGTGGGCGCGCATGGTCATCAGCATGCGTTTGACGTCGGGGTGATGGATGATGGTCGCGCCAGTGGGCAGCGAGCCACCGACAGGCCGGCTCTGCACGCGGTCACGCGCGTAGGCCACTGCGCGCTGGTAAGCCCGCTCGGCGACGCCGATACCCTGGACACCGACCGAGAAGCGCGCGGCGTTCATCATCACGAACATGTATTCGAGACCGCGGTTTTCCTCGCCAATCAGCTGCGCGAGGGCTCCGGCACCCACCTTGCCCTGATCGTCGCCAAACACCAGCACCGCAGTCGGGCTCGCCTTGATGCCGAGCTTGTGCTCGATCGACGCGCAGTAGACGTCGTTGCGTGGTCCGAGGGAGCCATCGGGCTCGACGAGGTACTTCGGGCACAGGAACAGGCTGATGCCCTTGACCCCAGGCGGCGCGTCGGGGGTGCGCGCGAGCACGAGGTGCAAGATGTTCTCGGCCAAATCGTGCTCGCCGTAAGTGATATAGATCTTCTGCCCGCTGATGCGGTAGGTCCCATCACCCTGCGGAACGGCTTTCGTCCGCACCATCGCCAGATCGGAGCCCGCCTGCGGCTCGGTCAGGTTCATCGTGCCGGTCCAGGTGCCGTCGATCATCTTCGGAAGGAAGAAGCTGCGCTGTTCGGGGCTGCCGGCGGTCAGCAGCGCCTCGATGGCGCCATCGGTGAGCAGTGGGCACAGCGCGAAGCTGAGGCTCGCGCTGTTGAGCATCTCGGAACAGGCTGCGGCGATCGTCTTGGGCAGACCCTGCCCGCCGAACTCGACAGGGTGCTGCAATCCCTGCCAGCCACCTTCCACGTACTGCCGAAATGCCCGCTTGAAGCCAGCAGCGGTGCTGACGGCGCCGCTGCGCCACACCGGGGGATGCCTGTCGCTTTCAGCATTCAGCGGCGCGACCACCTCACTGCAGTAACGTGCGGCCTCAGTAAGCACCGCCTCGGCCGTATCGACGCCGGCGTCTTCGAAGCCCGGCAGCCTGGTCAGAGCTTCCAGCCCCGCCAGTTCCTTCATGCAGAACAGCATGTCCTTGACTGGTGCGACGTAGCTCATGAGGACTCCTTTGCATCACCCGCTGATGGCATCGGATGCCATCGGGGTGACTCAGATCGGCTGGCTACAGCGCGGCAACCAGCGCAGGGACGGCGACGAACAGATCGGCCTCGAGTCCGTAGTCGGCGACGCTGAAGATCGGCGCCTCGCCGTCCTTGTTGATCGCGACGATCACCTTGCTGTCCTTCATGCCGGCCAGATGCTGGATCGCACCGCTGATGCCGACCGCCACGTACAGCTGCGGTGCGACGATCTTGCCGGTCTGACCGACCTGCCAGTCATTCGGCGCATAGCCTGCATCGACCGCCGCACGGCTGGCGCCGAGTGCGGCACCCAGCTTGTCGGCCAGCGGCGTCAGCACCTCGTTGAATTTCTCGACGCTGCCCAGCGCACGGCCGCCGCTGACGATGATCTTGGCTGCGGTCAGTTCGGGTCGGTCGTTGCGAGCGATCTCGCTGCCGACGAAGCTGGACTTGCCAGCATCGGCCACCGGCGCAATCACCTCGACCGCCGCCGAACCGCCCTCACCTGCGACCGGATCGAAGCCGGTGGCGCGCACGGTGATGACTTTGACGGCATCCCCGCTCTGCACCGTGGCGATCGCGTTGCCAGCATAGATCGGGCGCTCGAAGGTGTCGGCGCCGACCACTTTCGTGATATCGGAAATCTGCGCCACATCGAGACGTGCAGCAACGCGCGGTGCGATGTTCTTGCCCGACGCCGTGGCTGCGAAGAGAACGTGCGAGTAGACGCTGCCAGGCGCCGACACCAGCGTCAGCACTTGGGCCGAGACCGCCTCGGCCAAGCCATGCTGAAACGCGGCGGCTTCCGCATGCAGCACCTTGCCGACGCCCGGAATGCGCGCGGCCGCCTGCGCGGCCGCAGCCGCATCAAGGCCGACCACCAGCACGTCCACGGCACCACCGATCTTCAGCGCCGCCGCCACGGTGTTGAGGGTTGCGCCCTTCAGCGACGCGTTGTCGTGTTCGGCAATCACCAGCGTCGCCATGTCAAATCACCTTCGCTTCATTCTTGAGTTTGGAGACCAGCGTGGCCACGTCGGGCACCTTGATACCGGCGGTGCGCTTGGGCGGCTCGCTGACCTTCAGGGTCTTGATGCGGGGCGCCACGTCCACGCCCAGATCGGCCGGCTTCAACACCTCGAGCGGCTTCTTCTTCGCTTTCATGATGTTGGGCAACGTCACATAGCGTGGCTCGTTGAGTCGCAGGTCGGTCGTGATGACGGCCGGCAACGTGAGCTTCAGCGTTTCCAGGCCGCCGTCGACCTCGCGGGTCACCATCGCATATCCATCGGCCACCTCGACCTTCGACGCAAAGGTGGCCTGCGGCAGACCACCCAGCGCGGCGAGCATCTGCCCGGTCTGGTTGCAATCGTCGTCGATGGCCTGCTTGCCGAGAATCACCAGGCCCGGTTGCTCGCGATCGACCAGCGACTTCAGCAGCTTGGCGACCGCCAGCGGCTGCAACTCGACATCGGTCTCGACCAGGATCGCGCGATCGGCGCCGATGGCCATCGCAGTGCGCAGCGTTTCCTGGCAGGCCAGTACGCCGCACGACACCGCGATGATCTCGGTGACCACGCCTTTCTCGCGCAGCCGGACCGCTTCTTCGATGGCAATCTCATCGAAGGGATTCATGCTCATCTTGACGTTGGCCAGATCGACACCGCTGCCGTCCGACTTGACGCGCACCTTGACGTTGTAGTCAACGACACGCTTGACTGCCACCAGCACCTTCATGCACTGAACTCCTGCGGTCACGGCGACCACGAAAACAGCGAGTTTAAAGCGCCAGCCGTGGTGCGCAGAGCGCTGAACGAGGAGGGAGTGCGTTGTGTGGAACGCATGGTGCCCGGGACCGGAATCGAACCGGTACGCCGCTTGACGCTAAGCAGCAGATTTTAAGTCTGCGGTGTCTACCAATTTCACCACCCGGGCGCGCTCGAAAAAGCCTCGTACGAGACGAGGCTTGCAGAATACTGGAGGCGCGGCCCAGAGTCGAACTGGGCTGGGCGGATTTGCAATCCGCTGCATAACCGCTTTGCTACCGCGCCGTGTGGGTGCCCGACCGTTTGACGAAAAAGGGAAGCTGATGCTTCCCTTTTTCTATTTCTTGGAGCGGGAGACGAGATTCGAACTCGCGACCTCAACCTTGGCAAGGTTGCGCTCTACCAACTGAGCTACTCCCGCATTCGCGATGCGATGCACATCGCGTCTCGCAGTATACATAGAAATCACTGCGTGGACGTCTTAAATCGCATCAATGCTTCATTGAATCGGTGGACACGGCCGGCACAGCAGCCGCAGCTTCCGGCTTCGCCTCTTCGGGCTTGGCGGGCTCGTCGTCAGGCAGCGGTTGAGGCATGCTTTGCAGCGCCACCTCAAGCACCTGATCGATCCACTTCACCGGCACGATCTCGAGGTGGTTCTTCACGTTCTCAGGAATGTCCTGCAGGTCCTTGACGTTCTCTTCCGGAATGATGACCGTCTTGATGCCGCCGCGGTGTGCAGCCAGCAGCTTCTCCTTCAGGCCACCGATCGCTGTGACTTCTCCGCGCAGCGTGATCTCGCCGGTCATCGCCACATCGGCACGCACCGGGATGCCTGTCAGCGCAGAAACGAAGGCCGTGGTCATCGCCGCACCGGCACTCGGCCCGTCCTTCGGCGTCGCGCCATCGGGCACGTGGATGTGTATGTCGCGCTTCTCGAACAGCTCGTCCTTGATGCCCAACCGACGGGCGCGGGAGCGCACCACCGAGCGTGCCGCTTCGACCGACTCCTTCATCACATCGCCGAGCGACCCTGTGCGGATGATCACGCCCTTGCCAGGCATCATGGCCGACTCGATGGTGAGCAAGTCACCGCCCACCTCGGTCCACGCAAGACCCACGACCTGTCCGACCTGGTTCTGCTTGGTGGCTTGACCGTAGTCGTACTTGCGCACCCCGAGGAAATCGTTCAGGTTGTCGGCCGTGACCACGATCTTCTCGGTGACCTGCTTGAGCTGAATGCTCTTGACCACCTTGCGGCAGATCTTCGAGATCTCGCGCTCGAGCGACCGCACACCGGCCTCGCGGGTGTAGTAGCGGATGATCCCGCGCACGGCCGACTCGGCAACTTCCATCTCGGCGTCCTTGACACCGTTGTTCTTGGCCTGCTTCGGCAGCAGGTAGCGCTGCGCGATGTTGACCTTCTCGTCTTCGGTGTAGCCCGACAGGCGGATCACTTCCATCCGGTCCAGCAGGGCCGGCGGAATGTTCATCGAGTTGGAGGTCGCGATGAACATCGTGTCCGACAAATCGAAGTCGACCTCGACATAGTGATCGCTAAAGGTATGGTTCTGCTCGGGGTCGAGGACCTCAAGCAATGCGCTCGACGGATCGCCGCGGAAGTCCATGCCCAGCTTGTCGATCTCGTCGAGCAGGAAGAGTGGATTGCGCGTACCAACCTTGCTCAGGCTTTGCAGCACCATGCCCGGCATCGAGCCGATGTAAGTGCGGCGATGCCCGCGAATATCGGCCTCATCACGCACACCACCCAGAGCCATGCGAACGAACTTGCGACCGGTGGCGCGAGCCACGCTCTGGCCGAGCGAGGTCTTGCCGACGCCCGGAGGCCCGACCAGGCACAGGATCGGCGCCTTCACCTTGTCGACGCGCTGTTGCACCGCGAGGTATTCGAGGATGCGGTCCTTGACCTTCTCCAGGCCGTAGTGGTCTTCGTTCAGCACAGCTTCGGCGAAGGCCAGGTCGTGCTTGATCTTGGTCTTCTTGGTCCACGGCAGGTTGACCAGCGTGTCGATGTAGTTGCGCACCACCGTCGCCTCGGCCGACATCGGAGACATCAGCTTGAGTTTCTTGTACTCGGCGTCGGCCTTCTTGCGAGCCTCCTTGGGCATTTTGGCGGCGATGATTTTCTTTTCCAACTCCTCCATGTCGGCGCCTTCTTCGCCGTCACCGAGTTCCTTCTGGATCGCCTTGACCTGTTCGTTCAGGTAGTACTCGCGCTGGCTCTTCTCCATCTGGCGCTTGACGCGACCCCGGATGCGCTTCTCGACCTGCAAGATGTCGACTTCGTGCTCAAGCTGCTCAAGCAATTTCTCCAGCCGCTTGTCAACAGCGAACAGATCAAGCACAGACTGCTTGTTCTCCAGTTTCAGCGGCAAATGGGCTGCAATCGTGTCGGCAAGCCGGCCCGCATCGTCGATGCCCGCGATCGACGTCAGAATTTCCGGCGGGATCTTCTTGTTGAGCTTGACGTACTGGTCAAACTGCTGCGTGACCGCGCGGCGCAGGGCCTCGATCTCGGGCTTGGTCTCGACTTCCGGCGGCATCGGCGTGACTTCGGAGACAAAGTACTCACCGTTGTCGGTGATGCTGTGGGTGTTGGCGCGCTGCAATCCTTCAACCAGTACCTTGACGGTGCCATCGGGCAGCTTCAGCATCTGAAGGATGGTGGACACGCAGCCGACCTCGAACATGTCGTCTGGCTTCGGCTCGTCCTTGCCGGCGGCCTTCTGCGCCACCAGCATGATCTGGCGGCCTGCTTCCATTGCGGATTCGAGGGCCTTGATCGACTTCGGGCGACCCACGAACAGCGGGATCACCATGTGGGGGAACACCACCACATCGCGTAAGGGCAGCAAGGGCAGCGTGATGGGCTCAGCTGGGAGTACAGGATGTCCGGACATGGAAACCTCTCTTTCTCAAGCCTATCTAGGGCTTGAGCTTTTGATTGCAAGGAACCGCGCGAAGGAAGTCACCTCCGCAGCAGACCGGATGGTTCAGGCGCTGGCCTTGGCTTGCTCGCGATAAACGAGCAGCGGCTTGGCTTCGTCTTCGATGGTGTGCTCGTCCATCACCACCTTCACGACGCCTTCGAAAGACGGCAATTCGAACATGGTGTCATTGAGCGATTGCTCCATGATCGAGCGCAACCCACGAGCACCCGTCTTGCGGGCCAGAGCCTTGCGAGCGATGGCGGTGAGGGCAGACGGCCGGATTTCCAGTTCGACGCCGTCCATGCTGAAGAGCTTCTGGTACTGCTTTACCAATGCATTCTTCGGCTCGGTCAGGATTTGCACCATGGCGTCTTCGGTCAATTCGCCGAGGGTGGCCATCACGGGCAGTCGTCCGACCAATTCCGGGATCAGGCCGAACTTGATCAGGTCCTCGGGTTCGGCTTCGCGGAACACCTCGCTGACCTTGCGATCGACCTTGCTCTTCACATTGGCGCCGAAACCGATGCCCGATTTCTCGGAGCGGTTCTGGATGACTTTTTCCAAACCGTCGAACGCCCCACCACAGATGAACAGGATGTTCGTGGTGTCGATCTGAAGGAAATCCTGGTTCGGGTGCTTGCGCCCGCCCTGAGGCGGAACGCTGGCCATCGTGCCTTCGACCAGCTTCAGCAGAGCCTGCTGAACGCCCTCGCCAGACACGTCGCGGGTGATCGACGGGTTGTCGGCCTTGCGCGAGATTTTGTCGATCTCGTCGATGTAGACGATGCCGCGTTGCGCCTTCTCGACGTCGTAATTGCAGTTTTGCAGCAGCTTCTGAATGATGTTTTCGACGTCTTCACCCACATAGCCAGCCTCGGTCAGCGTGGTGGCGTCGGCGATCACGAACGGCACATTCAGCAGGCGGGCCAGCGTCTGAGCAAGCAACGTCTTGCCAGAACCGGTCGGTCCGATCAGCAGGATATTGCTCTTGGACAGCTCGACATCGTCCTTGTTGCGGCTCATGTGCTTGAGCCGCTTGTAGTGGTTGTAGACCGCCACCGCCAAGGTGCGTTTGGCAGGCTCCTGACCGATCACATACTGATCGAGACTGGACTTGATTTCACTCGGGATCGGCAGATCGGACTTGGCCGCCTTCGCATCCGCGCTTTCAGCCGGAACTTCGTCACGGATGATGTCGTTGCACAGTTCAATGCACTCATCGCAGATGAAAACGGACGGGCCTGCAATGAGCTTTTTCACCTCGTGCTGGCTCTTGCCACAGAAGGAGCAATACAGGACTTTTTCGCTCGAAGAGCCTTTTTTGTCGGCCATGGAAATGTGCCACCGGTCAGCGAAAGTGCTGTCTGAATAATAGAACAAAAGAAAACGGGGCCTTGCCGTGAAGAAAGGCCCCGTTCGCTGCGCTGATCGAACCCTGCGGTAGGTCAGGTTCGCTTGGAAATCACCTGGTCGATCAGGCCGTAGTCCTTGGCCTCATCCGACGACATGAAGTAGTCACGCTCCGAATCGGCACGGATCTTTTCCAGCGGCTGGCCGGTGCGCTCGGCGAGGATGTTGTTCAGGCTTTCGCGCAGTTTGAGGATTTCGCGCGCCTGAATCTCGATGTCGGTCGCCTGCCCCTGAGCGCCACCGGACGGCTGGTGAATCATCACGCGCGAGTTCGGCAACGCGAACCGCTTGCCCTTGGCACCCGCAGCCAGCAGGAAGGCGCCCATGCTCGCAGCGATACCCATGCACAGCGTGGAGACATCCGGCTTGATGAACTGCATGGTGTCGAAGATCGACATGCCGGCACTGACCGAGCCGCCCGGCGAGTTGATGTAGAACGAAATGTCCTTGTCCGGGTTTTC
>JAURWR010000016.1 GCA_030654805.1 Burkholderiaceae bacterium | reverse complement strand
AGCCTGTTCGACGACGACGCGTCGCGCATCACGACCGGTCGCAGGAACACCATCTGGTTGGTCCGCTTCTTGGTTCGTGTCTCGCTGCGGAACAGCGCGCCGAAGTAGGGGATGTCACCGAGGATCGGCACCTTGGACTTGTCCACCACGATCGAGTCCTCGATCAGACCGCCCAGCACGATGATCTGACCGTCGTCGACGACCACCGTCGATTCGATCGACTTCTTGTTGGTGGTCGGCCCGGCGCTCGACGTGCCCGGCGCGGTGCCGGCCGCGAGGCTGGACGACTCCTGGAACAGGGTCATGCGCACGGTGCCGTTCTCGCCGATCTGCGGTCGGATGCGCAGCGTGATGCCGACGTCCTTGCGCTCGATGGTCTGGAACGGGCTGTTGTTCGAATTGCCGCCCGTGTTGGTGTACTGGCCGGTGATGAACGGCACGTTGCTGCCCACGACGATCTTGGCTTCCTCGTTGTCGAGCGTGATCAGGTTCGGCGTTGACACGATGTTGGTGTCGGCGCGTGACTGCAGCGCGTGAGCCACTGCGGACAGCCCGAAGGTGCCCCCGAAGTTGCGCACCACGCCGATGTTGAAGCCTTCGCCGATGCCCTTCAGGGCGCCGATCGCGGTCGTCGATCCCTGGTTGGTCAGGATGTTGGTGCCGCCAGAGCCGAAATTCGTGCCGACGCCGCCGATGTACTTGTTGTTGCTGTTGCCGATGGATTGCCACTGGAACCCGAAGTCGGCCGAGTCGTCTCCGCTGACCTCGACGATCATGCTTTCGATGAAGACCTGCGCCCGTCGCGAATCGAGCTGCTCGATCATGGCGCGCAGCTGCCGGTACATCGGCTCCGGCGCGGTGATGATCAGCGAGTTGGTGGCCGGATCGGCCTGCACGAAGCCACCGGTCGAGGGCCCGGCCGACTGGTTCACCGGGGCGGTCGCCTGCGCCGACGCCCCGGACACCCCCGATGCACCCGAGGTGTTGGTGGTGCTTCCCAGCGTGTTCGGCGGAGTCTGCGACTGGTACGAGGAACTCGAACTGCCGCTCGATGAGGAAGCTCCCGAACCACCGGCATAGGCTGCGCGGAGCACGGCAGCGAGCTTCACCGCGTCTGCGTTCTTCAGGTAGACAACCCAGATGTTGCCGGCCGCATTGCCGCCCTTGATCGGTTGGTCGAGCTTGTCGACCAGCGTGCGGATGGCGGCCAGACGCGCCGGGTTCGGAGCACGCACCAGCAGCGAATTGCTGCGCGCATCGACCAGCACCGATGCGTTAGATGTGCCCTGGATGCCTTGCGCCGCGCTGGGCGCTGACTCGGTCAGTCGCTGCACCAGCACCGCGATGTCGCTGGCCACGGCATGCTGCAGCGTGATCACCTCGACGTCACCCGCCGCCGGGGTGTCCATGGCTGCGATGATCTTGCCGATGCGCTGCAGGTTGTCGGCGTAGTCGGTGACGACCAGCGTGTTGTTGCCCGGGTTCGCGTTGATGGTGTTGTTGGGGCTGATGAGTGGCCGCAGCACGGCCACCAGGTTGTTTGCGTTCTCGTGCGTCAGCCTGTAGATCTGCGTGATCACCTGATCGCCGCGCCGGCTGACCTCGCCAACCGACACCGTGCCCGATTGCAGCTTCGCATCGGCCTCGGGAACGACCTTGAAGAGCCCGCCGACTTCGACCACGGTGAAGCCGAGGCCGCGCAGTGCCGCGAGGTAGTTCAGATACGCCTCGCGCGGCGACAAAGCCTGTTCGCTGTACAGCGTCATCGTGCCCTTGACGCGCGGATCGACGATGAACTGCTGGCGCAGGATCGCGGCCATCGCACGCGACACCGCCTCGATGTCGGCGTTCACGAAATTCAGCGTCACCGGTTCGCCGCGAAAGCGATTGGCTGCCGCTTCGCCGCTGGCGACCTGGGCACTGACCGAGGCGGGGAGTGTCGCCAGTGGCGACACCACCAGCGACAACGTCAGGGGCAGGCACGCCGTTCCCGCGCCCAGACGCGATGCGTGTCGGCGCAGCCATCGCGACAGCGAGGACACGGGGGAATGAACGTTCATGGCTATCCGATCGAAATGACAGACCGCGCGCCGTCGCGCCGCCCGATGATGTTCAGCAGATTGGCGAGTGCGGGGTCGCCCGCGTCACGCGCGATGGCCTCACCCCGAAAGCGCAGAACGTTGGTACCCCAGGTGCCGTTGCCGCTGAGCAGCAGTGCACCTTCCAGCGTCGACAGCATCAGGCGGGCCGTGTCCGCTGGTCCGGCAGGGCGAGTCGCTGCCGACGCGTTGAGCGGTTCACCTTGAAGTGCGAGGCGGTAGCTCCCGAGGGTCTCCAGCGTCGACAAGCGCGAGGAGGCGCCGAGCAGCTCGGCGTTCAGGCCGCCCGCAAGGCGCCAGTGGCCCTGCGCGTATTCGAGGGCCAGGCCGGATGACAGCAACCGGACCGTGCCGCCGAGTCGCAAGGTGTTCCATGGCGTGCCGAGTCCTGTCAGCCAGTCGCTCGGCCACTGGCCGATCTGCCCGGTCGCTGGCCGCAGCACGGCGCTGAATCCCCCGAATGCTGGTTTCAGCAGAACTCCGACGCTGCCGTCGAGACAACAGGCCTGACTCAGTCGGATCGCCAGCGCCAGGCCCTGCGGTTGCACGGACCAGGCGAGTCGACCGGGCAATGCGCTGGCGTCGCGGCTCCCAGGGCCACCCGTCAGCACCGCCACCGCGCTGCCCGACCAGACGGTGCCGCGCGCGTCGGCCAGCATGAACCGCTGTTGCGTGGCCGCTGACACCGCACCGGCCAGCCAGGTCGCCGGCACGAAGCAGATCGCGCCGATCAGTGCGCCGATCAGTGCACCGACCCAGCCCCAGCGCGCGGTGCTTGCTCGCGAACGTCCCCAGGCGACCTCGGCGTGTGTCGATTCGGCCCAGCGGCTGGCGAACGTGCGTCTCATCGGCCGCTCCCGAGGGTGAGAACCAGGGTACCGCTGTAGCCCTGACCCTCGCGCATGAGCTGTACCTCGGTGGGCCGTGCACGCGCGCCGCTGCGTACCTCTGTGAGCCAGTTGCTCAGGTCGTTGCCCGACAGTCCCTTCACCGTGACACTGGCACGGTCGCCTTGCAACACCATCTGTGCCCGCGAGCCCAACCGCGCGGTCGCCGCTTGCAATGCCGCACCGGCCTGAGCGGGCGACACCGGCGGGGCGTTGCGCAACTCGGTTGTTTCGGCGGACTGTTGCCGCATCGTCTGCATTTGGCTTTCGAGCCGATCGAGCTGCGCCGGCGCAGCTTGCGTGGTTCGCCATGCCGGCTGGATGGCGAGGCTCCAGGCCAGGAACATCCCGATCACAGTCCCTGCCGCTGTCAGCCAGGCGCGTTCGCGCGGCGCCAGTGCCGCCCAATGCTGCGCCAGTTCAAGGCGAAGCGCGATCCATGACGCCGGCAGCGCGGCCGAATCCGCTGTCGCTTTTGCGGGTGTGACGGCGTCGATGGGCCCGCTCATGGGGTGGGCCTCCCAGCCGGGCGACTCAGGCTGACCTGACCCTCGGCGGCGTCCACTGTCCAGCCTGCCGGCCGCAGGCGGCTGCGGAATTGCTCGATGTCTGCTTCGGCCCAGCCTGGCGCGGCGAGCGTCAGCCGGCCCGGCTCGAAGCGAAGGTTGTTGACGGGAGGTTGGCTGACCGGCCACGCCGATGCAGCAGCGCGCAACAGGGGCTCGAAATCGGTTTCCGACGGTTTGCCGGCCTGCGTGCGCAGCGCTTCAACCTCATGTTGCATCTGCAATGGCGCATCGAGCACGGCGCGTACCTGCGGGAAGGTGGACTGGAGCAGGCTCATGGTCGCCCGCTTCTGACGGGCCACTTCGGCGCTCTGATGCCATGCCCACAAATTGAGGCCGATCACCTGAACGACGGCCAGTGCCATCACGCCGAGGCGCACCGGGCGCCAGGCCGGACTCAACCACTGCCGCACCAGGTCACGCGCGGCACGCGTGCCGCGGTGACGCGCAGCCAGGTCGAATTGACGCAGGTTCCACAAGGTGCGCGTGGCCTGAAGGGCGCGTTCAGCCTTCGACACCACCAGAACCGGCGCTCCGAGCCACCGTTCGGCGGCGGTGACGGCTTCGGCCGCAGCGGTCCAGCGGACGTCGGTTGGCGCAGGGTGCGGCAGCAGCGAGCGCGCCAAGCTGCCTTGCAATCGCAGCATGGCGACGCCGTCCGTGTGCGACCACGTCAGAGTGATCTCCGGCTGCTCGCTGTCGGCGGGGGTTTCGGCGAAATGGCCACTCGGTGGATCGTCGGGCCAGGCCATCGGGACGACCCGGTCGACGAACACCTGTTGGCGTTCGAGCCGTTCCAGCTCGGCTTGAAGCCAGGCCCGGTCGATTGCGGCAATCCAGGTCGGTCGGCCCGCAGTGGCATCAGGGGCGAGTGCGAAGTGCGTTGCATCGGTGTCGGCCAGCACCGCTTCTTCGAGGACGCCCGACAGCGCTGCCCGCAGCCGGCTCGCAGGAGCCTTGGGCAAGGTGATGCGGTGCCATGCAACATCGGCTTCGCTGACCACGGCGACCACGCTGTCGGCCTGGGGAAGCGCGGCCGCGCCGCACCGGCCCTGCGCCTGAATCGAGAGACCGTCGCGACTGAGCACGTATTCGAACTCGTCATCGGGGCTGGGCTGGCCCATGCCGATGCCGTCGAGTCCGACGCTGCGAGCTCGAATTCGTGGACGCGGCGCCAGGGCAATGACAAGGATGGACATGGAATGAGGGAAGGGCAGGCGGCGCAAGCGAGCGCGATTTTAGGGGCGGGGCGTGTCTGAACCCCGTTGAATCAAAGACTTACCGCATCGCGGCGCGTGACAGTCTTGTGATTCGAACGACGCCGGACAAAAGGGTTCACCTGGACGCGTCTTGCAGGTTGAAACGCTGGCGTTGCAGAGGCACGATGTCTGTTCCACGTCGCTCGACCAGCGACAGCTCCTCCAGCATGCGATCGCCGAGACGCACCCGACCGCGCACCTCGAAGAATTGCGACAGCACGCCCACCCGTGCGGGGTCGAGCGTCAGGCTGGCCGGCAGTGTGGCCTGCGCCTCGGCCAGTGTCTTGAACGGCGTGCGCTTGCGGATCTCCACCAGCCGTTCGGCAGCGCCGACATCCATGCCTTCGATGCTGGCGGCGATGACCTCGCGTGGCGCGGTGTTCAGGTTGACCGGCGTGGGATTTGGCAGGATCACGATGTAGGGCGCGAGGCGCCGCAGCGAGGCAGCGTCGACGCCCATCCACGCCAGCTGCGAAACGTTGCGCGGCGTCAGGGGCGGAGAGACTGGGCGGTCTTCGCTTCCCGCACGTGCCAGTGCCCCGCGCAATCCGCTGGCGACGCGCGTGGCCAGGTCCGGTGCGACGCCGATCGACTCGAACAAGCGCTGCAGCGCGGCGACTTCCACGGGTTTCACCTTGCCAGCTTCGTCGACCAGGTTGCGCAGGTTGTAGCGGGCCTGCGCGTCAGCGATCGCACCGGACAGGAAGGCTTCAGGCCCGTCATCGGTGTTGTTCTTGTCTGCCGCGAGAAAGCTCGACAACCGGGCTTCGGCAAGTGGCGTCGCCCACGGTTCGTTGAGTGTGGTGGCGCCGCCGGAGCGGGCGTCCTCGCGCAGGATCAGCCGGGCCCAGTCGAGCGCACCGGACAGGATCCAGGCGGCCTGGGTGCGTGCCCGCTCGGCCGCCTCGACCTGCACCGCACGCCATTGCTGCCAGACCATGGCGGACGCCAGGGTCGTCACCAGCACGACGATCAACATCGCGGTGAGCAGGGCTGCACCTTGCTGCGCTCGCGGTCGTGCAGCCGGCGGGTGACCCGGTCCGGTGCAGGGCTTCGATCTCATGGCGACTGCGGGCCGAACGCCACGTCACGGGTCAGGGTGCCGTCGAATCCTTGGCCGCCGGCAAAGGTCAGCACCAGTCGCAGTCCCGACGGCAGCACGGTCTTGGTGGGGTTTGCGCCTCCGGAGGCGCCCAAGTCACCGCTCGACTGGCAGTTGCTCCAGGCGTTGCCTCGGTAGCAGTAGACCTGCCATTGCGAGATGCCCGACAAGGTGCGCGAGGCGCCTGCCGGGTTGCCTTGCAGGGCCTGGCTGCGCAGCCAGCTGTCCTGCAAGGGGCCGCTGCTGGTCACGGACGGCCCGGTCCAGCGCAACCATTGATTGCCGACTGCTTCGTCGGAAGACGCGCCGGTCGTGGGCTGCAGCGACCAGGCCACCAGTTGTATGCCGTCGTCGGTGCGACGGGTCAGACGCAGCGTTGCGCCGTCGAAAGTGAGCGCCGGGACCGCATCGGTCTCCTGCAGCGAGGCCAGGTCCTGTTCCCATTGCGCAAGGACCGTCCCGAGGCGCAGGGTGGACTCCATGCGGGCCTGGCTGGCGTCGCGGGTGCGCACGATGCCGTCGACGCCTTGCCAGGCCATCAGCGCCAGAGTCGCCATCACGACCAGCGCGACCAGCACCTCGACCAGCGTGAAACCACGGTTGCGGGGAAGGCGGCCGGCCATCGTCAGTAGCGCGGCAGGATCGTGGACAGTGTGAGCAGCGGCTCGCCTGCCTCGTTGGCGACCCGCGTCTCGACGCGCCGAAAATTCGGGTTCGGGGTCTCACCGACCTGGAAGGTTCCGACATAGTTGCGGCCGAGTTGCTGGCAATTGAAGGTTGATTCACCAACGCTCGGATAGGCCTTCGCCAGCTTCAGGCCCGTCAGCTCGTTGTCGGCGCACCACTGCGCTTCGCTGACCTCGGTCAGCCGCTGCGCGTTGCTCAGCAAGGCGCCTGCAGCCTTGATCCCGGCGCTCAGGGTGATCGCGACGATGACCAGCGCGACCAGGACCTCGATCAGCGTGAATCCGCATGCGGTCTGCGCCGATTGCCGACGCTCGCCGAGCGAAGGCTTACCGGGCGACCTCATCGTGACACGGCGGTCTCATCGCCGGTGACGATGAACGGACCGAGTCCGTCAGTCGCCAGCGTCAACCGCCGATCTTCCAGGCTGAGCGCGATCCGCTGCGGACCGATCATCGGCTCCGGACCGAGCACCACCGCCGGAGCACCGATGACCGTGGCGGTGACGCCCGCAGACAGCCAGTGCTGAGGCAGGCCCGCCGAGGCCGGCAGACCGACGAACCTGAAGCCGGCTGTCGTCCTCGTCCGATCGTTGTCAGCGGAGCCGGGCACCCACTGCACCGCCAGCCCGGAAGCGCGCGCCTCGGCGCGCGCCGATTCGAGCAGCGCCGCCAGCCGAGCACCCTCCTGTTCGAGTTGGGTGTCTGCCGGGTTCCGAAGTGCCAGGCTGACCAACGACGACGCCAACGCGATCAACGCGATGACGATCATCAGCTCAATCAGCGTGAAGCCGGCACAGCGGGGTCTCACCCGCCGGGTCCACTCACTGCCACGAGCCGACTTCGGCGTCGTTGCCTTCACCGCCAACGACCCCATCGGCTCCGAGGCTGTAGATGTCGATGTTCCCCTTCACTCCGGGATTGGCGTACTGGTATGGATGTCCCCACGGGTCGTTGGGCAACTTGTCCAGGTAGGGTTTCCAGTTGGGTGGGATCGCTCCGACGGTTGGCTTGGCGACCAGCGCCTGCAGCCCCTGGTCGGCGCTCGGGAAGCGCTGGTTGTCCAGCTTGTAGAGCTTGAGTGCCTGCATCAGGTTGTTGACGTCGGTGCGTGCGGCCGTGACGCGAGCATCGTCCGCGCGATTGAGCACGTTGGGAACGATCAGTGCCGCGAGCACGCCGATGATGACCAGCACCACCATCAACTCGATCAGCGTGAAGCCCAAGGCCTGTGCCGCATTGGGTGCCCGCCGCAACCCGCTTGGACGTGGTTGCAACACAGGCGCGGAATCGTTTGTGAACATGAAGAAGCCCTGGCCGCGCCCGGAGCGCGCAGCGATGTTGGCAGATCATAATCGGCGCATGGCGTCCCGCTTGTTCGCATTGATCGTCTGGGCTTTGGTCGCCGGAAGCCTCGTGTTCTGGGGCCTGCGCTTGTTCGCTCAGGCAGCACCGTCTCCCACGCCGGCAGTTGCCTCAAGCGATCTGATGGCCAGTCAGGGGGACCTGACCCGACTTTTCGGCGCGGCGCCTGTTGCCCCGCCTGTCGACGTTATCGAAGCGCTGGCACCTGACGTCAGCGCGCGTTTCAGGCTGACCGGGGTCATGGCGCCCAAGCGCCCGAGCGAACAGGGTCTGGCTGTGATTTCCGTCGACGGCAACCCGGCACGGGTCTATCGCGTTGGCGCGCTGATCGAAGGCGAGTGGGTGCTGCGCGAGGTCAGTCTCCGGACCGCCACGGTGGCTTCGGCGCAAAACGTCAGTGACCCCGCAACCAGCTTCGTGCTGGAACTGCCCTTGGTTGCCATCGCAGCGACCGGTGTATTGCCCCCGGCGCTTTCTGTCACGGTGCCGAGTGGCGTCGTCCTGCCGACCCAGACGCCTCGCTCAATGACCATGCGCTGAGGGTGTCGGCGATCAATAGTGCGGTCGGGGCACCGACACGTCGGGCATGTCGCCAGGCAGGGTCGGTCCGGCGTCTTCACCTTCGGCGACCTCTGACAGCAGCGCTGCGGCACTGCGGATCAGCGACCAGGCCAGCGTGGCGCCGGTCCCGTCGGTGCTGTCCATGCCGAGTTCGAGCAGCGCGCGCGCCTGAAACAACGCCAGTGCGCGGTCCAGCCCCAGGTGCGAGTGGCTGCGCGAGAACACGCAGTAATCGACCACCGTCGGCGCGATGTGCGATCCGATGACCAGCGCTGCACAGGCGGCCAGACCGTCGACGACGATCAGGTGCCGCTTGCCAGCGGCCACCATCATCAGTCCGACCATCATCGCGATTTCAAAGCCGCCGAAGGCAGCCAGCACCTCCACCGGGTCGGTGACGTCCTTGTGTCGGCCCTGCGAGCCCTGAAGCACGAGCAACATGCTCGCGAGATCCTTGGGTTTCATGCTGGGTCCCGACACCGCGAACTCGCGCACCGCCACGTTCGCCAAGCGCGACAGCACCAGTGCCGACGCCTGTGCCGACCCCACGCCAACCCCGGCGCAGACCACGACGTTGCCCGGCAGTGTGTCGCCGATTTCCATGCCCGCACGTATGCCGGCATGTGCTTGTTCGAGTGACATCGCCGACGTGACACGCGAGTTGCGTGTTCCGTGAGCGATCTTGCGGGCCAGCAGCCGGGGGTGCGGGCTCACCGGCTCGGCCACTCCCGCATCGACCACTGACAGTTCGAGTCCCTGGATTCGCGCGAAGACAGACAGCGGTAGCCGCGACGTCAGCAGCGCCTGCACCAGTTCCGACGTCGACTGTCGATCCTCTGACCCCACGCCGTCCACAGCGATGCCGTGATCGGCTGCGAAGACCACGATCTGCGGTGCATGGAAACGCGGCTTCAACGTTCTCTGGATCAACCCCAAACGCACAGCCAGAGGTTCCAACTCGCCCAGCTCGCCGGTGGTCTGGCTGCGGCGCAGAAGCTTTTCGCGCAACGCCACTTCGAGATGCGCATTGCCCGTCGGAGAAATCAGGTTGTGGTAGCTGGACATGGCTGAGCGAACCTCGGGGGTGTCTCTGGGTGTCGGGCTCAGGCGCTCGAACCAGCGAGGTTCAGCGCAGGAAGAGTCGATACGCCGGATTGTCCGTTTCGTCGACGCACGGATACGCGAGTGTGCCGAGAAATTCCCTGAACGCCTTTTTGTCCTGATGCGGCACCTGCATGCCCACCAGGATTCGGCCCGAATCTGACCCCTGATTGCGATAGTGGAAGAGGCTGATGTTCCATCCCGGATGCAGACTGGACAGGAATTTCATCAGCGCGCCGGGCCGCTCCGGGAATACGAAGCGGTAGAGCCGCTCGTCGCTGGCCAGCTCGCTGCGACCGCCGACCATGTGGCGCAGGTGCAATTTGGCCAGTTCGTCATGCGTGAGGTCGATGGCCTGGAATCCCTGCCGGTTGAAGCTGGCGGCAAGTCTGGTCGATTCACCGCGTTGTGTTGTTGCCAGGCCGACGAATACATGGGCTTTGCTTGCATCGGAGATGCGGTAGTTGAACTCGGTCACCGAGCGTGGGCCGATGACTTGGCAAAAGCGCTTGAAGCTGCCGCGCTCCTCGGGAATCGTCACAGCCAGGAGCGCTTCGCGCTCTTCACCCACATCGGCGCGCTCCGCGACGAAGCGCAGCCGGTCGAAATTCATGTTCGCGCCACAGGCGATCGCGACCAGCGTCTGTCCTTTGAGCTGGTGAGTGTCGACATACTGCTTGACCGCTGCGACCGCCAGCGCGCCGGCTGGTTCCAGGATGCTGCGGGTGTCCTGAAACACGTCCTTGATGGCGGCGCACACCGCGTCGGTGTCGACCGTGATGAACCCGTCGACCAGCTCTCGGGTGAGTCGGAAGGTTTCGACGCCGACCTGCTTCACGGCCGTCCCGTCGGAGAACAGTCCCACGTCGGACAGGGTGATGCGCTTGCCCGCCTGGACCGAACGGATCATCGCGTCCGAATCGTTCATCTGAACGCCGATCACCTTGATCTCTGGACGCACCGCCTTGATGTACGCAGCCACCCCGGAAACCAATCCACCTCCGCCGATCGCCACGAATACCGCGTCGATCGGGCCAGGGTGCTGGCGCAGGATTTCCATGGCGATCGTGCCTTGACCGGCGATCACATCGGGGTCGTCGAACGGATGCACGAAGGTCAGGCCATGCAGCTGCTCAAGTTCGAGTGCGTGCGCGTAGGCGTCGGAGTAGCTCTCGCCATGCAGGACGACCGATCCACCCAGCGACTTGACCGCGTCGATCTTCAGGCGCGGTGTGGTCACCGGCATCACGATCATCGCCTTGCAGCCCAGCCGTTTGGCCCCAAGAGCCACACCCTGCGCGTGGTTGCCGGCGGACGCACAGATCACGCCACGCTGCAGTTGCTCCGGCGACAGATGCGCCATCTTGTTGTAGGCGCCGCGCAGCTTGAAACTGAAAACCTGCTGGCAGTCTTCGCGCTTGAGGAAGACTTGGTTCTGGATGCGTTTGCTCAGGCTGCGAGCCAGTTCGAGAGGCGTCTCGATGGCGACGTCGTAGACCCGCGCGGTCAGAATCTTCTGAAGGTAATCGCTGACACTGAGCGGCTTTGTGCGGCCAGCGCTCTTTTTCATCGCCAGCCGGGATGCTGCTCTCCTCCTCGCGGTCGCGGCGGCTCGGGTGGGGACCTCAGATGCATTTCGGCCAGACATGGCTATCTCCGGGAGCGAGTGATTCCGCAGACCGGCCCGGCCGTCGGGCGCGGATCATACGATGCCCGTTGTATGGCAGCCTGGGTGCGACCGGGTGAGGCGCCTTGCCATGGGTCGGGCGCATAAAAAAGCCCAAGGCAGTGATGCCTTGGGCTGAATCCACCATGAGGAGGTGGAGGAGACAACTGGAGCCTGCGGGCTTTGAATCCGCGATGGTTATTGTAAGTTTAACGGTTGTTTTGCTGCACTGCAATATTTTATGTAACAGGAGGAATGAGCATGGAATGCACCGTCAACTGGGTCCCCGCCGCCGGCATGGGTTTCGTCGCCGAAACCGGGAGCGGGCACATGCTGGTCATGGATGGCGCCGTCGACGGCGGTGGGCGAAACCTGGCGCCGCGCCCGATGGAAACCGTGCTCGCCGGCACCGCCGGCTGCACCGCCTACGACGTCGTGCTGATACTCAAGCGCGGCCGGCACGCAGTCAGTGGCTGCCAGGTCAAGCTGACTTCGGAGCGCGCCGACTCCGACCCGAAGGTCTTCACGAAGATACACATGCATTTCCGAGTGACTGGCACCGACATCCCGGCGACCGCCGTGGAGCGCGCCATCCAGATGTCGCACGACAAGTACTGCTCGGCGAGCATCATGCTCGGCAAGACCGCCGACATCACCACCAGTTTCGAGATCGTGTCTGTCTGATGTCGTCAGATCACAGGTGATGAGCCGTACGTGTCATGACTTGGGACAGGGCGCGCATACCCCACCGCACCGCAGCGGGGAGTTCGGCCGCCCCCGCCTGCTGCGCCTCGCTGGCGTGGCGCGCCTCGTCGATCTTCATCTGCTGCACGATGGCGCGTGATCGTTGATCGCCGGCCGGCAGGCGGTCCATGTGCCCGGCGAGGTGTTGTTCGACCTGACGCTCGGTTTCTGCGAGGAAGCCGAGGCTCCACTTGTCGCCCAGTCGGCCTGCCACCCAGCCCATGGCGAAGGATCCGGCGTACCACAGCGGATTGAGCAAGCTGACCCGTGCACCGAGTTCGTCCAGGCGCTGTTGAGTCCATGCCAGGTGGTCGGTTTCGTCGCGCGCAGCCGCTTCGAGCTGTCGGCGTATCACCGGGTCGCTGGATGTGATCGCTTGCGCCTGGTAAAGCGCCTGAGCGCACACCTCACCGACATGGTTGACTCGCATCAGCGCGCCGGACAGTGTTTTCTCGGCCTCAGACAACGCCGAGTCGTCTTCTGCCGCCGATCTCGGGTGAGAAAGAGGCGTGCCTGCCGTCATGGGCCGGGGTGTCGGTCGAGCGGCGGTGATGCCCCCCGAGAGGGTTCGCAGTGCGCGATCGGCGGCGATGATCAAGGGATCGAGCATGGTTGGCCCTGAATGTTGTGTCAGCGAAACGGGTGTCTTCAAGTGGTCATGAAATGCCAACACAGTACCTCTCGGGAGCCAGTTGACAACATTTTCAGGTGCATTCTTGTTCGCGACCGTCCCTGGGGACAAGCCCGAACTCGACCTCATGTGATGCATGCATTTGGTCAGTCCCTGGCTGAGTCAACCTGTAGCGCCGTGGCAACACCGCAGCCAGTTTGTTGGGGGATTCCTTTGCAAGAGGGGCAACGCTCTGGTGGAATACCCTGATCCCACGGATGGCCACAAACCATGTGGCCGCGCCTTTGGTCGAGGCGGCGTCCCGTGTTCGAGTTTTCGTTTTTTTCCTGTTCAGGAGAGTCATCCAAATGAAGAAGTCACTTATCGCACTCGCAGTTCTGGGCGCGTTCAGCACCATCGCGGCGGCTCAATCGTCGGTCACGCTGTATGGCCGGATTGATGAAAACATCACTTACCAAGACCCGGGCAAGAATGTTGCAGCAGCATCTGGCCGTTTGGGCAAGGGCGTAACCAAATTGAATGACGGTGGCGTGACCGGCATGGGCGGTTCGCGTTGGGGCATGCGTGGCAGCGAAGACCTGGGCGATGGTCTGCGCGCCTACTTTGTTCTCGAGTCGGCGATCTCTGCCGACACGGGCGCGGGCGGCGGTTCCACCGTTTCGGGCTCCAGCTTCTTTAACCGTCAGGCCTACATTGCCGTCGGTTCGAAGACCCTCGGCGACATCCGCCTGGGTCGTCTGGAAACGATCACCCGTGAACTCGACGTGCGCATCTTTGATGCCACGGCCGAAGGCGAGATGAACGTCGTCGAGGCCGTTGCGACGAACCGCCCACTGTTTCAGAACTTCGGCACTCGAATCGACAATGCCATTTCGTACCGTTCGCCGAACATTGGTGGATTTCAGGGTGTTGCAACCCTCGGGCTGAGTGAAGATCTCAAGTCCAACAGCAGTGCCGTCCCTCCAGTGACGTCGAAGGCCGCCGAGTATCACGGCCTGGGTCTGGTGTTCGGCCAGGGCCCGCTGAATGCAGCCGTGTCGTACGAAGAGTACTCAGGTGGTGTCGTATCGGGCAGCTACAACCAGGTCGTGACCGTCGGCGCGAACTACGACTTCGGTGTCGCGGTCGCCTATGCGGCCTATCAGAACACCAGCGACCTCGGCCCGCAACTGGCCGCGACCACGTTCGCGAAGGGCACCGATCACGAGGCCTACAACGTCGGCGTGAAAGTGCCTTACGGCAATTTCACCTTCAAGGCTCAGTTCACCGGGTCGACGATTGATCGCACCGGCGGTTTGAAAGACCTGGATCAGGAAAAGTATGGTCTGTCAGCGGTCTATGCTTTCTCGAAGCGGACGAATGTCTACGCAGCTGTGACGGCGCGCAGCGGTGATGTCAGCAGCAGCTTCGCTCGCAAGAACGAATACGTTGTTGGCCTCGGCCACAATTTCTGATCGACCGCCAACGCACGTTCGATACAGAGATCAAAGAAGCCGCCCTCGGGCGGCTTCTTTTTTGGGGAAACCGCGCGTGTTGCGCTTGCAACAGCGCCCCGGAGTCCACCTTCGCGGATGACACACTGCGGCAGCGCAGTCGACACGTCGCGAAAGACTCTCATGAAACGCCATTTCCTCGTTTTCGCCTGCCTGTCCACCACCTTCGCGAGCAGCCATGCGCAAAGCAAGGTCGAGCTGTATGGCATCGTTGACGCTGGCGTGACCCGGGTCAGCGGGATCAAGGGCGGCAGCGTCACGCAACTCTCCAGCGGGATCATGGAAGGCTCCCGCATCGGCCTGCGAGGCACAGAAGATCTGGGTGAAGGCTACCGGGCGGTCTTCACGTTGGAGAACCGACTCGAGGCCGACACCGGTGACATCAGCAACCGGCCGCCATCGCGTGGGCAGTTGCCAGATCGGGCCACATTCGCGCGGTATCTCGTCCCGTCACTGCCTGCGGCGCAACAAGCTGCCTTGCAACCGCTGTTGAACCAGGTTTCTGCTGGGATCGGTACGCGAATCGGCATCAACGTCCATACCGCTGGCCCCAATTTCTTCGACCGCCAGATCTATGCCGGCCTGATCACGCCGGTGGGTGCTGTCCTGGCCGGCCGCATGTACACGCCGGCCTATGAGCTGGCGGGCACTTTCGATGCGCTCGCTGCGCAGTCGTCGCTGGCTCTGGGGCAAATCGCTGTCATCCCGTACGCGATCGATATCCGCGCCGGCAACGCTTTGGCGTACCGGGTTCAGCAGGGCGGGTGGACCGCTTCGGTGATGTACGGCTTCGATGAGAAAACCAGTGAGACCGGGCGTTTTGTCGGCGCGCTCTGCATGTACAAGAGCGATGCTTTCGGCCTCGGGCTGGCCTACAACACGCGCGAAAATGAAGGGGGTCAAAAGTCGCTGACCAGCTTGGTGGTCGGCGGACATGTTTCCATGGGTGCCGGTCGTGTCTACGCGACGGCTGCATCGATCAGGGACGGTCATCCGTCTGCGGTGTCCAGCATTGCTGCGCAGATCACTCCGTTGGTCGGCCCCGCTTTGGCCGCAGTGATCCAGGACGGCTATGTCAACGTGATCAAGCAGGACGCGCAGCTGTATCACCTCGGCTACAAGGTTGTGATCGGACCGAACACCCTGTATGCGGCCTACAACTTCTACAACGACAGGCGAGCGGACAACGCCGATGTGGCCTCGTTCGGTGTCGCCTACACCTATGCGCTGTCGAAGCGCACCGATCTCAATGCCGCCGCCACCCGGTTCAACAACACCGGGCTGGGGCAGGCCGCGCCGGGCGGCGGTGGCTATCTGGGTGGTGTCACTGCCCATGCGGGCGCCGATTCGACAAGTCTTGCGCTCGGATTGCGCCATCGTTTCTGACGTGTTGCGCGCAGTTCAGCGGCGGCACATGGCACGCCGGGCTGCTTGGGTCGGTGCGACGCTGCTGGCGATCTGCCTGGCGGCTTGCACATCCGCACCTTCAACGCCCGCCGTGCCCGCACCTGCACAGGCCAACGCGACCTGGCAAACGTTCGTGCTGCCGACCAAGCGCGAGACGCGCTACGTGCACAGCGTGATCGACGGACGCCCCGTCATTCAGGCCGACGCCGACAACGCGGTGAGCCTGTATCGGCGATGGATGCGCATCGAGCCGGCCAACCTGGGCCACCTGATGTTTTCCTGGATGGTCCCGAGGCTCATTGCGACGGCAGATCTGAGTCTGCAGACGGCCGAGGACGCGCCGGTGCGCATCGTCCTGGCATTCGACGGCGATCGCAGCAAGCTGTCCTTCAAGAACCGAATGCTGTTTGATCTGATAGAAGCGGTGATCGGCGAAGAGCCTCCGTATGCCACGCTGATGTACGTGTGGGACAACCGTGCGCCGCTTGAATCTGTGATCAAGTCAGGTCGCACCGACCGCATTCGAAAGATCGTCGTCGATTCCGGTGCGGCCCAGACGTCGGTCTGGCGCTTTCACGAGCGCGACATCACGGGCGATTACCGCAAGGCCTTCGGAGAGGAACCGGGTCCGCTGATCTCTGTGGCCTTGATGACCGACAGCGACAACACCCACACCACGGTGCGCGCCTACTATGGCGAGGTGAAGTTCACCGGGCCCGGCGGCGCCAGCCGCTGAAAGGCTAGATCCGCGCCCGCACGCCAGAATCGGGACTGTCCACCGAATCGTCTCCTGCGACCCATCACTGCCATGCTGGCCTTCATTGTTCGCCGCCTCGCACAGGCGGTTCTGGTGATGCTCACGGTGGCGCTGGTGTCGTTCGCGCTGTTCCAGTTCGTAGGTGACCCGGTGGCGAACCTGCTCGGGCAAGACGCGACGCCGCAGCAACGCGAGCAACTGCGCCGCGGTCTCGGGCTGGACGACAGCGTGCTCGCGCAGTTCGCGCGCTTTGTCGGCCATGCCGTGCAAGGCGAGTTCGGACTCAGCCTGCGGCAAGGCCGCCAGGTGTCGGCGCTGATCGCCGAGCGCCTGCCAGCCACGCTGGAGCTGTCGCTGGTGGCTGCCGTGCTGGCGCTGACGCTGGGCATTCCGCTGGGCGTCTACGCGGCACTGCGGCGCGATGGGTTCTGGGCGCAGTGCCTGATGGCGGCATCGTTGCTCGGTGTGTCGCTGCCGACCTTCCTGATCGGCATCGGGCTGATACTGGTGTTCTCGGTCACGCTGAACTGGCTCCCGAGCTTCGGCCGGGGCGAGGTACTGCAGATCGGGGCCTGGAGCACCGGCCTGCTGACCAGCGATGGGTGGCGGCATCTCGTGCTGCCGGCGGTGACGCTGGCGACCTTTCAGCTGACGCTGATCATGCGGCTGGTGCGCGCTGAGATGATCGAGGTGCTTCGCAGCGACTACATTCGTTTTGCGCGGGCCCGCGGACTGACGAACCGCTCGATCTATTTCGGCCATGCGCTGAAGAACACGCTGGTGCCTGTGATCACGATCACCGGGCTGCAACTCGGTTCGTTGATCGCCTTCGCGATCATCACCGAGACGGTGTTCCAGTGGCCTGGCATGGGGCTGCTGTTCATCCAGGCGGTGCAGTTCGCCGACATTCCGGTGATGGCGGCCTACCTGTGCCTGATCGCGCTGATCTTCGTCGTCATCAACCTCGCGGTCGATCTGCTGTACTTCGCCGTCGATCCGCGTTTGCGGGCCGAGAGGACCACCGATGTGGGCTGATGATCTGGGTCGTGCCGTCGTGCTGAGCGCGGCGTTGATCGCAGCCACCGCGCAGGCGGTGTCGTTGCGCGTGGCGAACCCGGGCGATGCGCAATCGATGGACCCGCATGCGCTCAACGAGGCGCGGCAGCTGTCGCTGCGAGGCCCTGTCGACGAGCTGATTTCTGCGGTTCAAAGCGAGACCGATCCGACGCGCCGCAAGGCGCTGATCAGCGAGACCTTCGATCTGCATGCTCGCGACATCGGACACCTCCCGCTGCATCAGCAGGCGCTGGCCTGGGGCGTGAAGACGAACCTCGACCTGGTGCAGTCGCCTGACAACCTGATGCCGTTCAAGTGGGTGACGGTGAAATGAGGGCGCCGTGATCGAATTGACCAAGCCGACCGGTCCCTTGCGCCGCTTCCTGGCGGGCGACGTGTGGCACAGCTTCAGCCACTCGCCGATGGCGATCGTCGCTGCACTGATCGCGCTGGCCTGCATCGTTGCCGCCGCGTTCGCCAACGTGCTGGCGCCGCACCATCCCTTTGACCTGGCCACGCTGGAACTGGCCGACTCGCGATTGCCCCCGGCCTGGCTGCCCGATGGCCGCGCCACCTACCTGCTGGGCACCGACGACCAGGGCCGCGACATCCTGTCGGCGCTGATGTACGGCACGCGCATCTCGCTGGCGGTCGGTCTGGCGTCGGTGGTCGTGTCGACCGTCATCGGTGTGACGCTCGGGTTGCTGTCGGGCTACCTCGGAGGCAAGACCGACGCCTTCATCATGCGCATCTGCGACGTGATGCTGTCGTTTCCGGCGATCCTGGTCGCGCTGCTGATCGACGGCGTCGGCCGCGCGCTGTTCCCTGAAGCGCACGATGCACTGGCCTATGCGGTGCTGATCATTGCGATCTCAGTGACCGGCTGGGTGCCGTATGCCCGCACAGTGCGTGCGGGTGCGATAGTCGAACGGCATAAGGACTACGTGCAGGCCGCACGCCTCATCGGTGTCGCGCCGCTGCGCATCATGCGGCGCCATGTGCTGCCGAACGTGATGGGGCCCGTGATGGTGCTGGCCACGTTGCAGGTCGCCACCGCGATCCTGATCGAGGCGACCTTGTCCTTCCTCGGTGTCGGCGTGCCGCCGACCTCGCCGTCGCTGGGCACACTGATCCGGATCGGCAACGACCTCCTTTTCTCCGGTGAATGGTGGATCACTGTGTTTCCCGGCGCGGCTCTGGTGCTGATTGCGCTGAGCGTGAACCTGCTGGGTGACTGGTTGCGCGATGCGTTGAATCCACGCCTGAGATGAACCCACTGCTCGAAGTTGACCGGCTGAGTGTCGAGTTCATGGCCCGAAGCGGAAGCCTGCGCGCGATCGACGAGATTTCGTTCAGCATCGCGCCGGGCGAGGTGCTGGGCTTCGTCGGTGAATCGGGTGCAGGCAAGTCGCTGACCGGCGCAGCCCTCATCGGGTTGCTCGAACCACCCGGTTGCATCACCGGGGGCCGCATCGTCTACGACGGACAGTGCATCGAAGGTCTGCCTGACGAAGCGATGCGGCGCCTGCGCGGCCGGCAGATCGGCACCATCTTCCAGGATCCGCTCACCGCTTTGAATCCGCTCTACACGATCGGTCGCCAGCTCATCGAGACGATACGCACGCACCTGCCTCTGAGCGAGGCCGAGGCCGCAGCGCGCGCGGTGAGTCTGCTGGAGGACACGGGTATTCAGGGCGCAGCGCAGCGACTGGGTCAGTATCCGCATCAGTTTTCTGGCGGCCAGCGCCAGCGTGTCGTGAACGCGCTGGCGCTGGCCGCTGGCCCGCGACTGGTGATCGCCGACGAACCGACCACCGCGCTCGATGTCTCGGTGCAGGCGCAGGTGATCGGATTGCTCAAGCGGCTGTGCCGCGACAAGGGCATGGCGGTGATGCTGATCACGCACGACATGGGCGTAATTGCCGAGGCCTGCGACCGCGTCGCGGTGATGTACGCCGGACGCATCGTCGAGGTCGGGCCGGTGCGCGAGGTGATCCGTGCCGCTGCCCACCCGTACACCGCCGGTCTCATGGGATCGATCCCGCCGATGACCGGTGAGCGCGAGCGGTTGCTGCAGATCGACGGTGCGATGCCGCAGCTGGGCGCGATCCCCGCTGGGTGCGCGTTTCATCCGCGCTGCCCGAGAGCCTGGGAGCGCTGCCGCAGCGAGCGGCCCGATCTGATGCCGGCCGGCGCCACCCGTGCAGCGTGCTGGCTGCATGACACGGTGAAGTCTTGATGACCGCCGCTGCGAGTGAACCGACCATTCCGACCACGCCGCTGGTCGAGGTGCATAACCTCACCAGGACCTTCGATGTGTCGGCTCCCTGGCTCGACCGCGTGATTGAACGTCGCCCGACGCAGTTCATTCGGGCGGTGGATGACATCAGCTTCGAAATCGAGCGCGGCCAGACGCTGGCGCTGGTCGGTGAATCGGGTTGCGGCAAGAGCACGGTGGCGCGTTTGCTGGTCGGTCTGCAAACGCCCACGGCAGGCAGCACGCACTTCGACGGCGTCGATCTTTCGAACACTCCGGCATCGGACCGGCCGAGCGCCCTGAGACGGCGCGTGCAGATGATCTTTCAAGACCCCTACGCCAGCCTGAATCCGCGCTGGAAGGTCGCCGACATCATCGGCGAGCCCCTGGTCGAGCACCGGCTTGTCTTCGGGCGACGCGAGTTGCGCGACCGCGTCGACGAACTGCTGACCTCCGTCGGCTTGTCTGTCGACGACGCCGGCAAGCTGCCGCACCAGTTCTCGGGCGGGCAACGCCAGCGCATCTCGATCGCGCGCGCGCTGGCGACAAACCCGGACTTCCTGGTCTGCGATGAGCCGACCTCGGCGCTCGATGTGTCGGTTCAGGCGCAGGTTCTGAACCTGATGCAGGACCTGCAGCGTCGCCGGGGCCTCACCTACCTGTTCATTTCGCACAACCTCGCGGTCGTGCGCCATGTCAGCGACTGGGTCGGTGTCATGTACCTCGGCCGCATCGTCGAACTCGCCGGCTGCAACGCGCTTTTTTCAAAGCCGGTCCATCCTTACACACGGATGCTGCTCGACGCGATTCCTGATGTTGGAATGACTGGCCGTGTGCGCCAGCCGGTGCTGGGCGAGGTGCCGAACCCGTTGCAGCCACCGGCGGGATGCGGCTTCCATCCGCGCTGCCCGCATGCCAACGAGCGCTGTCGTGTGGAGAGACCCGTGCTGAAGCCGATCGAAGGCACGCAGGTGGCCTGCCATGCTGCCGAGGAAGGGCGCTTGCCCTGAGACAGCCGCCGGCCGGCTATCGCGCAGGCAGCAGATGCTCGCCGCGAAACAGTTCCGCCGGAGTCTCGCGTTCCCGGATCAACCAGGATTCAGCACCGGACACCATGACTTCGGCGGCCCGACCGCGGGTGTTGTAGTTGCTGGCCATGCTCATGCCATAGGCCCCGGCGGACAGCACCGCGAGGTGATCGCCCGCATGCACGGCGAGAGCCCGGTCGCGCCCCAGCCAGTCGCCCGATTCGCAGACCGGGCCGACCACGTCGTAGGTCACGGGTGCCTCGTCGCGCAGACGACACGGCACGATTCGCATCCAGGCCTCGTACATCGCGGGGCGCATCAGGTCGTTCATTGCAGCGTCGACGATGCAGAAATTCTTGCCATCGTGGTCATCCGAGGGCTTGAGGTAGAGCACCTCCGCAACCAGCACGCCGGCATTGCCCACCAGCGATCGCCCTGGCTCGAACATCAGTTTTCGATGTCCGTGGCCGCGCGCCTCGATGCGTTGCAGCAGCGCACCGATCAGGTCGCCGGCCGAGGGGGGCTTCTCGTCGGTGTAGGTGATGCCGAGGCCGCCACCGAGGTCGAGGTGGTGCAGGCGAAGGCCGGTGGCCTCGATCGCCTCGACCAGATCGAGCACGCGATCCACCGCATCCAGATACGGGCTGATCTCGGTGATCTGCGAGCCGATGTGGCAATCGATGCCGACCACCTCGATGCCCGGCAAGGCGGCGGCATGGGCGTACACCGCCACGGCACGCTCGTGGGCGATGCCAAACTTGTTGCCCTTGAGTCCGGTCGAAATGTAGGGGTGCGTCTTGGCATCGACGTCCGGGTTGACGCGCAGGCTGATGCGGGCCATGAGGCCGGCCTGTGTCGCGACCGATGACAGCGTTTCGAGTTCGGCTTCGCTTTCGACGTTGAAGCACATCACGCCGGCATCGAGCGCTTGGCGCATCTCGGCGCGGGTCTTGCCGACGCCGGAGAAAACGACCTTCGACGGTTGGGCGCCAGCCGCCAGGACCCGAGAAAGTTCGCCCGCAGACACGATGTCGAAGCCGCAGCCGGCTTGCGCGAAGGTTTGCAGCACTGCCAGACTCGAATTCGCCTTCACCGCGTAGCAGATCAGGTGGTCGCGGCCTTCGAGCGCCTGTTGGTAGGCCGACAGTGCCGACAACATCGCGCTGCGCGAATACGCATACAAAGGCGTGCCGAAACTTGCGGCGAGGTCCGTGACGGCGCAACCTTCCAGCATCAACCGGTCGCCGCGATAGGCGACCTGGGGCGAACCGGGCAGGGTCATGGCGTCGAACTGCCCCAGGTGCGGGGTGGCGGGGCCGAGGCTGGAGGTGCCGGCGGTACCACGACGGATCCGTTGGTGTTTGAGCCGGCTTGAGCCTTGGACGCCGACACGAGTGTCAGCGGGCCCTTCTGACCGCATGCCGACAACAACAAACCCATGGTGACCAACGTGGACAGCCAGACGCTGGCACGGGCCGTGGAGACTAAACTTTGATTCTGTTCCGACATCGACCGAATTCTACTGACCATGTCTACCGACACGATGTTCACACCACTGACGGATGCCGAGTTCCGCGCCAAGGCGGATGCGGTGCTCTCGGGTATCGAGGTCACCGCAGACCGCTGGCTGCAGCAGGATGTGATCGACATCGATACCAGCCGCACCGGGGGTCTGCTGGAAATGAGTTTCCCCAACGGCAGCAAGATCGTCATCAACACCCAGCCGCCCTTGCACGAGCTGTGGTTGGCGGGACGCAGCGGCGGCTTTCACTTCAAGCATGCGGATGGACGGTGGCTGGACACCCGCAGTGGAGCCGATTTTCAGGCGATCTTGTCGGCCTGTGCCACCGAGCAGGCTGGAGTCGGCCTGACGTTCAGCATGGTCTGACTCAACGCCGCGATCAGTCTGCCCGCGACTCGTGTGCGGATGGGTTTCAGCGGTTGAACAGGTCGAGGATGCCCTTGCGTTCTTCCTCGTCGGGCGCGGCTGGGGCATGGTCGTCAAGGCCCAGGCTGCTGACGCCGCCACCTTGCACATTTTCCTCGTAGTACCACTCGCCGCCGATGTTGACCACGCCCTCGGGCGGCAGCGGTTCGTTTTCCGGCCGGCCTTTGAGCGCAATGCTCATGTAGTCGATCCAGACCGGTAGCGACAGTCCGCCGCCGGTTTCTCGGTCACCCAGTTTTCGCGGGTTGTCGTAACCCATCCAGACCACCGCCACCACGTCGTGCTGGTAGCCCGCGAACCAGGCATCGAGTGAATCGTTGGTGGTGCCGGTCTTGCCGTAGATGTCGGTGCGCTTCAGCGTGGCCTGCGCGCGCGCGGCGGTGCCCGAACGGGTGACTTCCTGCAGCAGGCTGTTCATCACGAAGGCATTGCGCGGATTGATGGTGCGCATCGACTCGTCGAGCACCGGCGGCTTGACCTCGCGCACGATCCGTCCCTTCGAGTCGGTCACCTTGCTGATCAGGTAAGGGTTCACGCGGTAACCGCCGTTGGCGAACACGCTGTACGCCGATGCCATCTGCAGCGGCGTCACCGAGCCGGAGCCCAGCGCCATCGTCAGGTAGGCCGGGTGTTTTTCGGCGTCGAAGCCGAAGCGGGTTGCCCACGCCTGCGCGTACGGTGCTCCGATCGACTGCAGGATGCGGATCGAGATCATGTTCTTCGACTTCGCCAATCCGCGCCGCATCGACATCGGACCGTCGAAGGTGCCGTCGTAGTTCTTGGGCTCCCACGGCTGGCTGCCGGTGCTGCCCGCATCGAAGAACAGCGGCGCGTCGTTGATGACTGTCGCGGGCGAAAAACCCTTTTCGAGCGCGGCCGAGTAAACGAACGGCTTGAAGCTCGACCCAGGCTGCCGCCAAGCCTGCGTCACATGGTTGAACTTCGTCTTCGAATAGTCGAAGCCCCCGACCATGGCCTGGATCCCCCCGGTGCGCGGGTCGAGTGCGACGAAGGCGCCCTCGACTTCCGGCAGTTGGGTGGCCGTCCAGCTGCCATTGGTGTTCTTCACCAGCCGCACCACCGCGCCTCGCCGGATCTGCGTCTTCGGGTTGCCCTTGTCGCCAAGCCCCGAGGTCACCGGCTTCAGGCCCTCACCGGTGACCGTGACCGACTCGCCGTTGAGAAGAACCGCGATCAACTTCTTCGTGCTGACCTCGATGACGACAGCCGCCTTCAGTTCGTCGTTGTCTGGATGTTCTGTCAGCGCCTCGGCGATGCGGGTGTCGACCTCATGAGAGTCGGCCGGCAGATCGATGTACGCCTCGGGCCCGCGATAGACCTGCCGACGCTCGTAGTCGAGGATCCCGCGACGCAGCGCGTGGTACGCGACCATCTGATCGCTGGACTTGACCGTCAGGTGGACATGCAGACCCAGTGTGTACGCGTCTTCACCGTACTGGGCGTAGATGAGCTGCCGCGCGGCTTCTGCCGCGTATTCGCCGTGCACCGGCGTTTCCGACGGTGTTCGGTACGTCAGGCGCTGACTGCGGGCTTCGTCGCGCTGGGCGGCTGTGATGAACCCGTTGTCCAGCATCCGGTCGATGATGTAAAGCTGCCGGATCGTGGCGCGTCTGGGGTTGGCGATCGGGTTGTAGGCCGAGGGCGCCTTGGGCAGGCCCGCCAGCATCGCCGCCTCGGCGATAGACAGCGACTTCAACGGCTTGCCGAAATAGACCTCACTTGCCGACGCGAAGCCGTAGGCCCGCTGCCCGAGGTAGATCTGGTTCATGTACAGCTCAAGGATCTGGTCCTTGGACAGCAGACTCTCGATCTTCATGGCCAGCAGGATCTCGTAGATCTTGCGGGTGAAGGTCTTTTCGGTGGACAAATAGAAATTGCGCGCCACCTGCATCGTGATCGTGGACGCTCCCTGACTGCGCGATTCACCGAAGTTGGCCAGTCCGGCCCGCAGGATGCCCAGGTAATCGACGCCACCGTGCTGATAGAAGCGGGCATCTTCGATGGTCAGCACCGCGTTCTTCATGATTTGCGGCATGTCCGCAGCCGACACGAAGTTGCGACGCTCTTCTCCGAACTCGGCCAGCAGCACGCCGTCTGCCGCGTAGACGCGCATCGGGAGCTTGGGGCGGTAATCAGCCAGGCCGCTGATTTCCGGCAGGTTCGGGTAGGCCACTGCCAATGCCAGCGCGACAAGCATCAGCACCGACAACACGCCGGCTGCAAACAACCCCAGCGCGCCGGTGGCAGCCTGACCGATACCGGTCAGCCAGTCCGGGAATTGCTGGCGTGGCGACGATGAGGCGGACCTGCCATCGCCGCGCGGGGTTTCACTCATGAGGTTCCAGGAATTTCAAGTTTGATTATAGGAAGTAGGGGTGGTCGACCCCTTTTCAAACATGAATGCACACACATGCTTTGGAGAAACTCCTCATGTGCCGTACAGAACCACCGATAAACAGGTCTGAGAGCGTGTGTAAGCCACAACGTGGAGCGTTCTGTTGAGCCTGTTTTTCGTTGGTACACAAAGGCTTTACTGCTAGCATTCAAGTAATTTCTTAACATTCCACCGCTGGTTTCAGTGTGTGGGGGGGCATGGTCTGTGAGCTTTCTAGACACCCTGTTAGGCCGAAAAAATCCCCCGATGATCGGGCTTGATATCAGTTCCTCGAGCGTCAAACTCGTCGAGTTGGGTCAGGATGATTCGGGCGCTTACATATTGGAACGATTCGCTTCCGAGAGTTTCGAGAAAGGCTGGATTACCGACGGCCAAATCGAGAAATTCGACGAAGTGGCCGATGCCGTGCGTCGAGTGATTTCCAAAAGCGGAAGCAAGACCAAGGACGTCGTGATGGCGATGCCGCAGTCGTCTGTCATCACCAAGAAGATCATGCTGCCCGCCGGGCTGCGCGAAGAGGAACTGGAAATCCAGGTCGAATCCGAGGCCAACCAGTACATCCCATTCTCACTCGATGAAGTGAGCCTCGATTTCTGCGTGATCGGACCCAGTCAGACCTCAGTGGGCGATGTCGAGGTGCTGATTGCAGCATCCCGCAAGGACCGCGTTCAGGACAGGCAGGGCCTGGCTGAAGCCGCTGGCCTGCGGCCGGTGGTGCTGGACATCGAATCGCATGCCTCGCGCCTGGCGATGAGCCGTGTTGTCAACGCCTTGCCCAATGAGGGGCGGGACGCGTTGGTCGCGTTGTTCGAGATCGGGGCGGACACCACCAGTCTGAAGGTCCTGCGCGACGACGAAATGCTGTACGACCGCGATCAGGCCTTTGGTGGGTCTCAGTTGACTCAGCTCATTTCCAGGCAGTACGGGTTCTCGTTCGAGGAGGCCGAGCAGAAGAAGCTCGCCGCCGACCTGCCGGACGACTATGACCAGCAGATCCTGGCGCCCTTCGTCGACAGCCTGTCGCAGGAGATCGGCCGGGCGCTGCAGTACTTCTTCACCAGCACGCCGCATCACAAGGTGCACTACGTGATGCTGGCCGGCGGCACGGCCACCTTGCCGGGCCTCAAAGATCGTGTGACCGAGCTGACCGGCTTCGCGTCGATGGTCGTGAACCCCTTCGACAACATGAAGCTCGGCGGCGCCGTCCGCGAGAGCAAGCTGCGCCGCGAGGCGCCTTCGTACCTGACCGCCTGCGGTCTGGCGATGAGGAGGTTTGCCCAGTGATCCTGATCAACCTGCTTCCTCACCGCGAGGAAAAGCGCCGCCGCAAGAAGATCGCCTTTCTGGTCGGGATCGGCGCGGCTGCCTTCGCTGGAGCGCTGACCGTCGGAATCTGGTACGGAATCGTGCAGCAGTTGACGTCGGCTCAGCAGGAGCGCAACGCTTACCTGGGCAGCGAAATCAAGAAGCTCGAAGAACAGATCAAGGACGTCGCTGCGTTGAAATCCGAGATCGAGTCGCTGAAGTCGCGACAGAAAGCCGTCGAGGATTTGCAGACCGACCGCAACGTGCCTGTCTATCTGCTCAATGAACTGGTCAAGCAGACGCCGGAGGGGATGTATTTCTGGTCCGTAAAACAAAGCGGACAGATACTCAGCGTTGTGGGCACTGCCCAGACCAATGAGCGTGTGTCGGAGTTCCTGCGCAACACCGCCAACAGTTCCGAGTGGCTGGAGAAGCCTCAATTGGTCGAGATCAAGGTGTCTGGTGCCCAGGCCACCGACCGAACGCAAAAAAGGCTGTTCGATTTCTCGATACGCGTGAGCGTCAAGCGTCCGCAGGAGAAGCCGATCCCGGTCGCCGCTCCGGCCTCGGGTGCGGCTGCCAGAACGGTGGCAGCGCCAGCAGCCGCCAAGGGGTGACATCGCATGGCCATCACCACATCAAGCAACGCCGAGCTGAATTCGGTATTTCAGGGTGCCGCCTCGCAATTCCGGGGGTTGAACCTCAATCAGCCGGGTCAGTGGCCGCTGCTTCCAAAAATCGCCGCGTGGGCCGTTGTCGCTCTTGCTGTCGTCGGGGTCGGTTGGTTCGCGGTCCTATCCACGGCGCACGAGGAACTCGACGCCGAGGTTGCCAAGGAACCGACCCTCAAGGAAGACTATCGCAACAAGCTCGGTCAAGCGGTCAACCTGGCCGAACTGCGCAAGCAGAAACTGCAAGTCGAGGAGTACGTGACCCAGCTCGAGAAGCAATTGCCTGGCAAGGCCGAGATGGATGCCCTGCTTTCCGACATCAATCAGGCGGGTCTCGGTCGCGGCCTGCAGTTCGAGTTGTTCCGTCCCGGTCAGGTGGTGGTCAAGGACTACTACGCCGAGTTGCCGATCGAACTGAGGGTGTCCGGGCGCTTCCACGACATCGGTGCGTTTGCCGCCGATGTCGCCAACCTGTCGCGCATCGTGACCCTGCACAACCTGTCGATCAGCAAAGGCAAGGGCAGCACCGGCGATGTGCTGTCGCTGGACGCGACGGCGCGGACCTACCGCTACCTCGATCCTCAGGAAGTTCAAGACCTGCGCAAGGCGGCTGCTGCGACCAAGAAGCCCAAGGCAGGAGCCAAGAAATGATAGGCAACCTCTACCGATCACGCCATGCGGTCGCCGTCGTGGCCTTGTTGCTGCTGGTTGCCTGCGGCGCGGAGCAGCAGGAGTTGGCCCAATGGATGGAGCAGCAGCGCAAGGAGGTCAAGCCAAGCGTGCAGCCGATCTTGCCGCCGAAAAAATTCAATCCGCAGCCATATCTGGTGGCGGATGCGGTCGAACCCTTCAGCTCGCAGAAGCTCACGGTGGCCATCAAGCAGGAAGCCCGGCAGCCCAACTCGCTGTTGACGCCTGAAATCAACAGGCGCCCTGAGCCGCTGGAGTCTTATCCGTTGGACAGTGTGTCGATGGTCGGCAGCGTGACCAAGCAAAACAAGCCGTTCGCGCTGTTGAAGGTCGACAAGCTGCTTTATCAAGTCAAGCTGGGCGATTACCTCGGCCAGAACTACGGGAAGATCATCAAGATCACCGAAACCGATGTGTCTCTTCGTGAAATCGTGCAAGACGCATCGGGTGAATGGACAGAGCGCATCAGCTCGATCCAACTCCAGGAGAAAGCTCGATGAAGGCCATGCAGGAGAAACGCATCATGGGTGGTGACTGGCGGGCACGTGTTCTGACGCTCGCGTTGATATTCGGCGCACCTTCCTCAGCGATGGCACAAGCTGTCATCCAGTCGATCAGCAGCTCGCAGCAGGCCGGAACCGAGGTGGTTCGCATCGAGTTGTCGGAACCGTTGAGCGCGGTCCCGAAAGGCTTCGTGATCCAGACGCCACCGAGAATCGCCATCGATCTGCCGGGTGTCGGCAACGCGATGGGCAAGCCGATCGTCGAAGTCAATCAGGGCAATTTGCGGTCGGTCAACGTCGCTCAGTCCGACGACCGTACGCGACTCGTGCTGAACCTGCGGCAGTCGGCGACCTATCGGGCGGAATTGCAGGGCAAGGTGCTGGTTCTGGTGCTCGAGTCGAGCAGCTCACCGGCTGTGGCCAGCGCGGTCGGCAGCGGTGAACCGACCCGGTTCGCCGAAGCTCAGAACACGCAGCAATTGCCGCTGAAGGACATCGATTTCCGGCGCGGAGCCGATGGCGCCGCCAGGGTCGTCGTTGACTTGCCGAACAACCAGGTCGGCGTCGACATTCGACAGCAGGGGCAGAGTCTGGTGGTCGAGTTCCTGCGCTCCAGCCTGCCCGACAGCCTGCGGCGACGGCTGGACGTCACTGACTTCGGAACGCCGGTGCAAACCGTGTCGACCGTGCAAATCGGTGACCGCGTTCGCATGGTGGTCGAGCCGCGCGGTTCGTGGGAACACAGCGCCTATCAGACCGAGAACCAGTTCGTGTTGGAAGTGCGTCCGCAAAAAATCGACCCGAACAAGCTCACCCAGGGGCCGGGCTTCGCAGGTGAGAAGCTGTCGCTCAATTTCCAGAACATCGAAGTGCGTGCCTTGCTGCAGGTGATTGCGGATTTCACCAACTTCAACGTCGTGACCAGCGACACCGTGACAGGCAACGTGACCCTGCGGCTCAAGGATGTGCCTTGGGATCAGGCGCTCGACATCATCCTGCAGGCCAAGGGCCTGGGGCTGCGCAAGTCGGGCAACGTCATTCTGATCGCGCCGAAGGATGAACTCGCGGCCAAGGAAAAGGTCGAGTTGGAGTCGAAGGCGCAGATCGCCGCGCTGGAGCCGGTGCGCACTCAGTCCTTCCAGTTGAACTACACAAAAGCTGAAGAGGTGTCGCGCGGTCTCACCGGACAGAATTCCGGTGGTGGTGGCGGCGGAAGTGGCGGGGGTGCGACACGCATGCTTTCGCCCCGAGGCAGCGTGATTTACGAGACACGCACCAACCAGCTCTTCGTCAGTGACATTCCTTCGAAACTCGAGGAAATCCAGAGCCTGATCGCCAAGATAGACATCCCCGTTCGGCAGGTGTTGATCGAGGCGCGCATCGTCGAAGCCGATGACTCTTTTGGGCGGTCGCTCGGTGTTCGCCTCGGGTTCAATGACTCCAAGGGCTTCGGTCTGGGCAATGGTCAGCGCGCAGGGATCAGCGGCAATCTCAACGGGGTTGCCGCACAGACAGGCCAACTCAAGGCCGGGACCACCATCCCGATCACCGACACCAATTTTCTCAACCTGCCTGCAACGGCTCAGGGCGGTTATTCTCCTGCGAGCTTCGCCATATCGCTGTTTGGATCGAGTCTGAACCGCTTCCTGAACCTGGAGATTTCTGCGCTCGAAGCCGATGGACGAGGCAAGGTGGTGTCCAGTCCGCGCATCGTGACGGCGGACCAGATCAAGGCGGTCATCCAGCAGGGTACGAAGATCCCGTATCAGCGCGCCACCTCGAGCGGTGCCACCTCGATCGAGTTCGTCGACGCAACGCTCAAGCTGGATGTCACTCCGCAGATCACGCCGGAAGGCAATGTGATTCTGGACGTCAAGGTCAACAAGGACAGCGTGGGTGCCGCAACCCAGGGCGTGCCTTCCATCGACACGAAGTCGATACAGACGCAGGTGCTGGTCGAGAACGGTGGCACCGTCGTGATCGGGGGCATCTTCGAGCAATCCGAGCGGTCCGACATCGTCAAGGTGCCGTTCTTTGGCGACATCCCCGGAGTGGGCAACTTGTTCAAGACGCGTACCAATTCGTCGCGCAAGACCGAATTGCTGATCTTCCTGACCCCCAAGGTCGTCAGCGAGCGCACGGCAGCACGTTGATTTCGGGCCGGTCGGAGTCCGGGCCCGCGCGAGCATGTTCGTCAGCCTGATTGGCATGCCCGGGGGCGGCAAGTCGACGGTCGGCAGGCACCTCGCCCGCCGCCTCGGCGTGCCGTTCAGCGACAGCGACACGGTGATCGAGCGTCAGATCGGTTGCAGCATCCGTGAGTTTTTCGAGGCCGAGGGCGAGGAGCGCTTTCGGGACATCGAAGAGGACGTGATCGCTGAGCTGGTGCGCGCCGATCGCGGTGTGCTCGCCACCGGCGGAGGCGTCGTCTTGCGCGAAGCCAACCGCCATGCATTGCACCGACACACGACGGCCGTTTATCTGCGATCGACTCCTGAAGAACTGTTTCGCCGGCTGCGACACGACATGCAACGTCCGCTGCTTCAAGTACAGGACCCACTGGCTCGGCTGAGGGCGTTGTTCCAGGCTCGCGATCCGCTGTACCAGAGCGTGGCTCATTTCGTCATCGAGACCGGGCGCCCTTCGGTTCAGAACCTCGTGAACATGCTGCTGATGCAACTGGAACTGGCGGGCGTGCTGCCGATGGACAGCGTTCCATCGCCGGTCGATGGGATCGAGCCGTCGCTGAATTGACGCGGCATGACCGGCTCCGGTGGCGCGGCAAAATAGCCGCATGCCGACGAACCCCACATCCACATCACCGATCACCCAAGTCAGCATCGATCTGGCCGATCGACGTTACGACATCCTCATCGGCTCCGGGCTGCTCGATCGCACTGTCGATGTGGCGTGCGGCCCCAGGTCTTCCGAGGCGCTGATCGTCACCAACACCACGGTCGCGCCGCTGTATGCCGAGCGCGTGCAACGTGTTCTGGCGGCGCACCACTCGCGAGTCCACACCATCGCCTTGCCCGACGGTGAAGCCCACAAGGACTGGGACACGCTGAACCTCATCTTCGACAAGCTTCTGGGCGAAGGCTTCGACCGCAAGGTCGTGCTGTATGCGCTGGGCGGTGGAGTGATCGGCGACATGACCGGATTTGCCGCCGCCTGCTACATGCGTGGCGTGTCGTACGTGCAGATTCCGACGACGTTGCTGGCGCAGGTCGATTCATCGGTCGGCGGCAAGACCGCGATCAACCACCCAGCGGGCAAGAACATGATCGGCGCGTTTTACCAACCGCTGAAGGTGATTGCCGATCTCGACACGCTGGACACCCTGCCCGATCGTGAAATCTCGGCCGGCTTGGCCGAAGTGATCAAGTACGGCCCGATCGCCGACGATGGTTTTCTCGGCTGGATCGAACAACACATCGATGCGCTGCGGGCGCGTGACAAGGCCGCGCTGGCCCACGCCATTCAGCGCTCCTGCGAAATCAAGGCCTGGGTCGTCGGGCAGGACGAGCGCGAATCGGGCCTGCGCGCCATCCTCAATTTCGGCCACACCTTCGGGCACGCGATCGAGGCCGGCCTGGGCTACGGCAAGTGGTTGCACGGCGAAGCGGTGGGTTGCGGCATGGTGATGGCGGCCGACCTGTCGGCGCGCTGCGGATTGATCGATGCCGCCTACGCGAAACGCATCGCCGACTTGATCGAGCGCGCCGGCCTGCCGGTTCGCGGCCCTCGACTGGGGGCTGCGCGCTACCTCGAACTGATGCGCATCGACAAGAAATCGGAGGCCGGCCAGATTCGCTTCGTGCTCATCGATGCACCCGGAAAGGCCAGCATGCACCGAGCGGACGATGCCCTCGTCGCCGAAGTGATCGCCGAACACACCGCGTGAACACCCACCACGGCGGCGCACTGGCCGCCTACGCGAGTCAGCCCGAATCCAGCCGCGGCCGACGCCATCCCGAGCCCACCTCACCCGGCCGCAACGAGTTCCAGCGCGACCGCGATCGCATCGTGCACAGCACCGCCTTTCGCCGGCTGGTCTACAAGACGCAAGTCTTCCTGAACCACGAAGGCGATCTGTTTCGCACGCGCATGACCCACTCGCTCGAAGTGGCTCAGATCGCGCGCTCGATCGCCCGGCCTCTGGGCTTGCACGAGGACCTGGTCGAAGCGATCGCGCTGGCTCACGATGTCGGTCACACGCCGTTCGGACACGCCGGGCAGGATGCGTTGAACGACTGCCTGCACCGGATTCAACCCGGTCGCGAAGGCTTCGAGCACAACTTCCAGAGCCTGCGCGTGATTGATCTGCTGGAGGCTCGCTATCCGCAGTTCGACGGACTGAACCTGACCTTCGAAGCGCGTGAGGGCGTGCTCAAGCACTGCTCGCAGGCCAATGCCCGGCGACTCGAAGCGGTCGACCCTGGCGGCGTGGGGCACCGGTTCCTGACGCGAACGCAGCCGAGTCTCGAAGCCCAGTTGTGCAACCTGGCCGACGAGATCGCCTACAACGCGCACGACATCGATGACGGCGTGCGCTCGGGGCTGCTGTCGATCGAGCAATTGCAGGCCGCAGGCGTGTTCGATCGCCACCGCATCGAGTCCCTGAGAGACCACCCGACGCTGCCCGGCCGGCGGCTGCTGTTCGAGTCGATCCGGCGCATGCTGTCGGCACAGATTCACGACGTGATCGACAGCACCCGCAGGCTGCTCGCGGATCACGCTCCGCAGTCGGCCGACCAGGCGCGAGGGCTGCCTCCGCTGGTGTCGTTCAGTCCCGGGATGGCTGCCGGCAGCGCCGAACTCAAGCTTTTCCTGAGTCGTCACCTCTATCGCCATCCGCAGGTGCAGGGCACCACCGATCGTGCGCGCGAGGTGGTGCGTGGACTGTTCGAGCGCTATTTCGAGGAACCGGAATCCTTGCCCGAGTCGGCGACGAGCCGGGCGCCCGATCCGCAGGCTCCGGTTCGACAGCGCGCCCGCGAAGTGGCCGACTACATCGCCGGCATGACAGACCGATTCGCCCTGCGCGAGCACGAGCGGCTGACTGGGCAGCGGCTGTTCGATTGATGTGATCGCGGGCGGTGTTGCCGATTCAGGGTGGTGCCATCAGCATCAGCTCGATGTGTCTGACGCTGGGTACCGCTGCCCCTCGGCGAATCGCGGGCCGCAGCACGGTTTCACACAGCTTCATCTCCACCAACTTTCGCAGATCGACGGGCTGTTCCGGTTCCATCCGAGTGATCGTGCAAAGCTCGGCAACCCCGGTCTCGTTGATCAGCACATTCACATTGAAGCTGCGTACACCCATGCCCAGCAGCAGGGCCACATCGACCTGCCAATCCGGGTTGGGGATCGCAGGCGTGTCGACTTCTTCGACGCTGAAGTAGTAGCGACCCTCCTCCGCCGGTGCATCGAGCGACAGCGGGGGAGCGGACGCGATCGTCAACGCCGGCAGGTCCTCGGCGGATGACTGAACCGCCTCCTCGGTCATGCTCGACGCGTCGGTGGGTTCGATCAAGGGGTCAGCCTGCGGGGCCACCCAGGGGTGCAATTGGACGGTGACGCGAGACGGCTCGGCTGCCACCGCCCCGCGCTTCGAGAGCGTGCCATCGAACTCGCCGGACAGCGCCATCGCCAAGGCCAGATGCAGCGAAGCGGCGCCGGCGAGTGCCGTGCCGAATCCGACCCAGGGCCAGCCGTTTTTCATACCGTGCTCATACCGTGCGTCGGATCACCGCCGCCTGATCGAGGAGGCCGGGTTCACTTCCAGCAGCGCGCCATCGCCTGGGCCTGGTCGGCCGATACTGTTGCGCCGTTCACACGCCGGATGCCGGTGCTGGTGATCTCGAAATTGCCGCATTTGTCCGCAGCCATCGAACCCGTCCGCGTGGCCCGGACGACAAAGGTCGTGGCCGTCACGTCCTGAATGCCCAGCGTGTAGCTCGCTGCCCCGTCACGGGGAGACCTCGTGAAGCGCTGCTCGGCAAACAGCTCCGCGACCGCCGTGTTGGCCGTGTTCTGGTCGTACCGGTAGTTTTCTGCATAAAAGCGCTCCATCCACTGCGCGGCTTCCATCAGGAAGCCCTGAGCCTCGGACCGTCGGCTGCGATCGATGTACTCCCGGTACGACGGGTAGGCGATCCCGGCGAGCACGCCGACGATGGCGACGGTGATCATCAACTCGATCAACGTGAAGCCGCGCGGTGCTGTGGCTCGCCGCGCCTCGAAAGCGAAAGCCCGGTGACCGCTGGTAACTCGGTACGTGACCATGGTCAGTTCGTCTTCAAGCCGGGGATCTCGCGCCAGAAGATGCGTCCCTTGCCGAGGCTGGAGTTGAGGTTCGTCTGACCGGTGGCCCCGACCCCGATCGTGCAGTCCAGATTGCCGCTCTTGCAATCGACGCCCTCGGTGCCGAGCTGCGTGCCGCCGAACTTCAGCTTCTGGTCGGCAATGCCGATGCTCGCCAGCGAGTAGGTGGCCAGCGTGACAGGGTCGGTGTACGTTCCCAGCAACTCGCTGGGCAAGCCGGTGATCGGGTCCACGGCCAGCAGCCGCGCCACCGGCGTGTCCGAGCAGGCATCGGTGTCCAGCCCCAGCTTCTCCGGCGCTGGCGACACGGTCACCGTTACCAGCTGGTCGTTCGCGATGGTCAGGTTGTTCAAGCCCATCTCCGACGACACGTTGAAAAACAGGTACCAGCCACGATCTTCCTGCCAGTTGACGGGGTCGCCCGTCAGATAGCGACTCTTGTTGTCGGCCGTGTTGTGAAGCACGCGCTCAGCCAGCTGGTCCAGCGTCCGCGGCAAGGCCGCTTCCATGGCCACGTTGGTATCGATCAACGAAAACGCCGGGTTGTCCCAGATGCCGAACATGCCGTGAGTTCGTGTCGTGTTCGGGAAGTCTCCGCTGCTCAGCGACAGGCCGGTGACGACGCTCACGACGACCCCGCCCATTCGGGCGAAACGAAACTCCGGTGCGCCGGTGATGGGCAGCGGATTGTCGGCAGCGTCCTTTGCCGTGAACAGCGGTTTGCCTTCAGCGGAATCCAGGGCCTTGTAAGAGACTTTCCAGTCCGCCGAATTGTTGCTGCTGACATCGAAGCGCCACAGGTTGCCCTTCAGGTCTCCGGCGTAGATGTAGTCGGCCTTGCGATCGTTGTTCACATCGACCCAGGTCGGCTGCGACAGGCCGTTGCCTCCCGCGATCGGCGTCGTGATCTTCACGAACTTGCCGCCGTTGCCTGTGGAATCTGCATCGGCGAACACGATGTACAGCACGGCCCGGCCATGGGTGCTTTCGACGCCGTTGCCGAACAGTGCGGCGAAGCGGCCGTTGTTCATCATGGCGATCTGGCCGGGCTGGTTGGTGAAGATGCTGGTCGTGGGCTCGGAAACGATGTAGCCGAGGTCGTCATTCGCCGCTGCTTCGTCGGTGTTGGTCAACTGCCAGCGGAAGATCGACTTGGCGTGCGCCACGGTCTCGTCGAGTTCGGAGCCGGCAAGCGTGGTGGTCGTCGTGTCGTCGGACTTGTCGGCCGGCGTGCCCTTGTCGTCGGTGACGGTGGTGAGCTTGCCTGCCTTCGTCACGTCGAGTGCAAAGATTCCCTTGCCGCCGCGACCGAGCGAAGAGAACAGGTAGGTGTGCCAGTCGGCGCCCACCTTCACGTCCCCGACGAACGGTGACCCGTCGACCATGGCCTGCACCTTGGCGCCGGTGGGCGATGCCCAGTTCTGCAGCTTCGTGAACAGCGGCTGAGGGATGTAGGACAGGATCGGCTTGCCGCCCAGAACCTTGTCACTGCTCGCGTCGAAGGCGTGCAGCATCCCGTCGCCCGCACCGGCCCACAGCACCAGGCGCCGGTTTTTCCAGGTCGACACGAAGTCACCGTAGCCCGCGAACGCATCGCCGAAGTAGCGCCCTTGCGGACGGGTCTGGATCGTCGGGTTCGAGTTGACGATCGGGCCCATGATCGATGTCGCCGGACGGGTCCTGAATTCGGCCTTGTTGTCGGTGCTCCCGCGCAGCCACTCCAGCATGCGCTGGTTGTAAGCCAGCTTGCGGGTGCTGAAGTCGGCATCGCTTTCGCCACCCTTCTTGGCAATGCTGCTGAGGGCGCTTTTCTCGGTGTCGTTCAAGCTATCCCATTCGAACGGAATGCCAGTGTTGTCGATTGCAGCGGCCGCAGTGGTGCGGTTGGTGATCACCTGCCGCAAGGCAGAGGGCATGTTGGTGAGTTCGGTGTGAGCCTTCCAGGCCTCGTTGCCTTCGCCCGACGCAAACACCCCGTTGGCCTTCAGCGCAAAGGCTGTCAACGCGCCGCTGCCGTCTTCGCCATCGAAGGCGGCCACGACCTTCAGGTCGCCGGCCTGCAACTGGCTGGCCGAAATGGCCGGTGCGGTGTTGGACGAAGTGACGATCTCTTCGAGGATCTCGCGCAACGACTTCTCCAGCAGGTCGGGGCGACGTGCATAGAAGTAGTTGTCGGGGTTACCGTCGCAAGGTTCACCGGGGCCGTTGTTGCACTGGGTTCCATCGGCTTTGCGCGTGTCCCACTGCGTCGTGCGGGTCGGATAGAGGTCCGCGGCGGCGGCCTTGTCGTCCTTGTTGTACTTGAAGCCGCCGTACTTGGCGATGTACCAGAGCGGCTCCTTCAGGCTCGCGTTTGTCGCCCCGGTCATGTTGAAGGTCTTGTAGGTTTCACCTTGCACGACGTTGCCGGCGGCGCCCAGTTTCGAGCACAGCTTGGTCTTGGGCGCGGCTGGGTTGCCACCTGCAGCGACACACTTGGTGCCGTCATCGGGGCCGTTGACTGCGGCGGTGGCTACGACGTTCACGCCGGTGGGGTCGGCCACCAAGAACTTGTTGATGCCGCTGTGCATGTGGAGGCCGTCCTTGTCGGTCCCCAGCAGGGTGTAGCCGAAGCCGAAGGGTGCGGCCGATCCGGTGTCCGATTCGACAGCCTGCGTGTAGATCGTGATCGTCGGCGCTTCGTCCGTTCCGCCGACCTGCCATCGGATCGAATCCAGTTGGTCCTGATCCTGGTCTTCGCCCAGCATGCTGTGCTGCCACAGCACCAGGGCCGCGCCCGATTTGCCGTCGTCACTGCGGCTCAGCACCTTGAAGTCGACCATGTTGCCCGGCAGTGGGCCGGGCGCGCCACGTTGCGAGTCCAGACTCGCGGGCGTGATGTAGACCCGCTTGCAGTCCGGGTTGGCCAGTCCGCCGTTGGCGGCGGAGCACTCGGTTTGCCCAGGCAACGGCACTTCAATGGTGGCGGTGCCCCCCGACATCGTGACACCGTAGTTGCGAACGGTCATTGCGTTGTAGGGCAGGTCCGGGATCAGAAGGGCCTTGGCGTCCAGATCTGCGCGCACGCGGTGCGTGTTGGCGTATCCGGCCACACCGGCGCCGAGGTAGGTGCCGCGGAAATTGGGGCCGTCTGGACAGGCGCCCTGCACCAGGGCGAGGTCGGTCACGTTCTTGCCGGTGCACATCAGGTCGGGCGATGCCGCGCCGCTGTTGCCGACCAGCCGCGTCGTGTTGGTGATGCCCTCCTTGTCGCCGATGATCTTGGTCAAGGCTGCGGCCGTGGCGGTATCGGTGATGTGGCTGAACGTGGGCAGGCTGGGCACATCGGCGAGGCCGTTCACGCCGTCCCAGCTGTTCACGCCGCCGGAGATGGTCAGCATGTTCAGTGGGCGGCAGATGCCTCGTCCGTACAGTGTGGATCGCTTGGTGATGCCTTTGACGAGGAAATCATCCGAATACGTGCTCATCGGGTCCGTCCAGACGCTGGGTGCGTCGACCGGGCGAGACGCATCCACGGTCGTGGGCAGCCCAATGGCCGTGTCCTTGTCGCCCGGTGCCTTGGAAGGGAGCTTGCCGGCGAAGTAGCGTGTCGATTCCAGCAGCATCTCGCCCACGGGATTGCCCCAGGACGGGCAGTTCCCGTTGGTCAGCGTGTCCGACTGGCAGGTCTGGCCATAGTTGCCGGTCCCGACGTTGTAGCCATACAGCGTGATCTCGTTGAACGATCGGATGATTCCGCCCTTGGTCAGGGCACCGTTGAGGATGAACTGACCCGTGGCCGGGTTGATCTCGTCGTTGATCTCCCCCATGTTCTTTCGGAGGATGCCCGCCTCGATGTTGTGGTCGTAGGACCCCATCAGCAGGCCGAACTCGGCGCGAGCCGCCTTGTTGCCGCTGTCGGTGCTTTCGCCGAATTCGTGCAGCAAGCCGGTCGGCTTGTAGACCGTCCCGTACAGCTTGCAGCCCGGTTCCAGCTTGTCAGCTGACGCGCACACCTGCACCCGGGCCGTCAGATTGGGACCGATGCCGCCATAGACGGCGCCCTGGGCGGGGTTTGCAGGAACGCTCAACGGGTGAACATAGTTCGCGTTGTCCACGCCCTTGGACCCGTTGGGACTGATGTAGTTGTTCTTGAGGAAATCGACGGTTGGCCCCTTCCAGGTGTAGCCGATCTCGCCCGACCAGTTGCACGACCTGACTTCGGTCATGTTCCACAGGATGTAGTTGCCGACGGCCACACGGATCTGTGGCGTGAACACCTTGGCGGCGTCGCTGGAAACGCCCGCGTCCTCGGCGGTTCTGCGGCACAAGGTGATGCCCTTGGACATCGCTGTGGGGTTGTTGTCGTTGTTGTACGGCGTCAGCTGGTTCAGGTCGCTGCCGTTGTAGTACTTGACGAACGCCTGGCTGTTGCGCGGCACGAAGGACAGCTCCAGCGTGGTGCTGGTCTCGGAGTCGCCGGCGGCGTATCTCGCCGCTGTGTCAACGCCCTTGCCCGAGCGCAGCCCGCCGTAGAGCACCTTGCGCAGGATGTCCATGCGCGACATCGTGGCCCAGTTGAGGAAGTTGCCGCTCCACTGCCCGGTGCCTGAGGTGCAGTAATTGTTTCCGCTTGCATCTTGCGTGCTGGCCGCAGCCGGCTCGAAGCGCCCATCTTCAGCCGCCGTGTTGTACGTGTAGCATTTTTTCGGGTCGAAGTAGCCGTAGTACTCGAACGCCGGCTTGAAGGTGTAGTCGACCTTGCCGTCGAAATCGATGTCCTCGAAGTCGGTGTAGGCCTTCCAGAACATCGTGACGTCCTTGGACGCCGTCAGCATCACCATCGGCTTGTTCTGTGTCGTCGAGACGATGTTCGGTGGGATGACGCTCAGCTCCGCCGAGGCCGAATTGACGACCATCGACATGACGAGTGCAATGACGGCGTAGGAAGTTTTCATGGCGTCTCGATTCATTTGCCAGGAGGCTTGAAGTAGGTCTGCAGAACGACCTCGGTGTTGATGTCGGCACCGAAACCGCGCGCGGTGATGCGTATCAGCGGATCGGCTGCGCGATCGATCAACTCGAGCATGTACTCGGGCTGGCGCGCCACGCCGATGACATCGGGTGTGTCGGTGAAGGTGCCGATGGGCACACCGCCGGTGAAGTCGCAGACCGCCAGACCCTCGTTGTCGCCCCACAGGCCACCCTTGGTGGCTGGCCACCAGGGCTGCGGGTTGGCTCCCGTCGCGTAGACGCTCGTGGCCAGGTAGTCGGGGGTGTTGCGGCACTGTCCCTTGCGGCAGTCGGGTTCCCACAGGCCGGGCAGCAGCATGGTGGGCAAGGGCCGGTCGGGGCTGCGGTCGCACAGCGCGCCTGCGGGCTGGCCGGCCACCTTCGGGAACATGTCCCGCTCGGCGTCGCGCAGCGCGGCCTCGGCCGCCTGCCTGGCTACCTCGTAGTCGAGTTGGTTGCGGGTGATGCCTTCGCCCAGGGTTGCACGCCGAATCCCGAAGGCCGCAGCAATCGTGATGACCAGCAGGAACATCAGGACGATGGGCAGGGCGATCCCGAGCAGGGGCTTCGCCGAGCGCCGCTGGCGCGTGCCGATGGGCGACTGACTGCGTGAGGGCATGGTGAGCCTGCTCACAGGACACCGCTCAGGTTGTTGCGCACGGCATAGACACGCTGGAAACTTTTGTAGATGAAGCGACTGCCGGCGGGCAGCGGTTGGGGGGCAGCATCACGGCAATTGAGATAGGTTCGAGCCTCGCCGGCCTTGTCTTCCTGGCGCGAGTTGGCGAGCGACCGCACGACGATGCACACGCTGACCGCCGTCACCCGCTGCCAGGGCGTGCGGGTGTTGATCGTTCCGGCCGCATTGACCTGTGCTGCCGTGATGAACTGGGTTGGCGACTGGTCGGTCCCGGCGCCGTAGATGCCGTAACGGATGACCATGTCTTCGACGCCTTCGATGGCCGGCTGGGCCGCCGCCTGCAGTTCATCACCGTTGCCGTGGCAGCCGAGGCTGTTGACGGTCACCGTGTTCTTGTCGTTGTCGACGTAGCTGGCCGTGTCCACGATGCTGAACCGGTTCGACACGAACAGGGGCTGGCTGGCGGCGGCGGCGGCGTTGTTTGCCGGGTCGCCGGAAACCGGTCTGCGATTGCAGTCGTTCGCGTTGCCCATCAGCGAACCGGCGCCGAACTCGGGCGTCGAAAAGTAGTTGATGACGATCGAGTCGGGGGTGCTGGCCGCCGGGATGGGTGGGCAGGCCTTGGTCGCTGGGTTGTAGTTGCCGCCATCGCACCCGAAAAGACCGGTGTTGAAGACCACATTCCCCGCCTCTTTTGTGTTTTCAAAGGCGCCGGCAAACTGGTTGGCGGTCGCGGCGTCGAAGCCAAACTGGGCGGGGAAAAAACCGGCCTTCTGGATCTCGCGGCCGATCATCTCAAGCGCGATCTTTCCCGTTTCGTTGACATCGGAAATGGACTGCGAGGTACGCGATGTCTCTCGTGTGGCGAGGTACAGCGAGGCGGCCGCCAGCGACAGCACGATGCCGATCACCAGCCCGACCATCAGTTCGACCAGGGTCATGCCGCGCTGACGGGGCTGTGCTCCGGCGGCCACGCGGCCGCGCAGTGAAGTGTGCTGGGCCTGGCTCATGGGATCACCGACATGTTGGTGCAGCGCACGCCATCGATCACGGCTGCGGCTGCGGGACAGCAGGTGCGCGCTGCAATACCGTCTTCGTCGATCACGCCGGCGACGATGGTGCACTCCTCGGATGCCTTGGGTGTCACCCCATCGTCTTCGACAAAGGTCTTGTCGAACCACATGATGGTTGCCACGTACTGGGTGTCGCGCGTGCCGGACACCCAGACGGCGGCGCCCGGCATGTTTCGGTTGACGGTGTTGCGCCAGTCGGTCAGTTGATAGGTGGCCAGTTGCGTGGGCGTGCAAACGTTGGTCAGGCAATCGAGCGCGATCGCCAGGTCGCCATCGTCGAATGCGATGCGCTGATTGGCGTAGGTGGTGGCGTTGAATCGGTAGTCGGTGATCGACGCGGTGGGGTTGGATCGCACCCGATCTGCCAGGTCCGACAAGCCCGAGGCGACGGCAGCGCGCGCCCAGGCCCCTTGCGAGTAGCGCAACGAGGCCGAGGCCAGCCCGGCGATGCCGAGCAAGCCCACCGAGAGCACCAGCATCGCCACGAGGGCCTCGATGAGGGTGCTGCCGATTTGCGATTTGCGGCCGTAACGCGCCAGTCGCCCCGTCCGGGAGGCGCGCTGTCCACAGTCAGCTGGCAGGTGGTGGGTGAGGGTGTTCATGTTGATCAAGTGCATGGATCGTCTTCAACGAATTGCCGCACGGTCGATCGCCCGGCGGCGTCGAGACAGATCGTGCGCCGATAGCTCGCGTCGGCGCCTGGAGGCGGCTCGATCTGGAAGTTGCCCACGGCGGCGAGGTTCGCGTAGCCGCGCGGGTCGAACAGCACGATGTTCAATTCCGACGCGGAAGCTCTCAGGACGTAGTTGCCCGCCTCGCCCGAACGCTGCTGCAAGATCGGCCCGGCGACTGCGTCTTCGGGGTCGGTCTTGGCTGCATCGCACCCGGGGTTCTGAAAAATCAGCCAGCCGGTGGCGAGGAAATTCACGTCATCGACCGTGTTGGCCATGCATGTTCCGGCGTTGTTGCTCGATGCGACGCACAGTGACATGCAGCTGTTGCGCGACACGGCCAACGCACGGGCTTGCTGAAGCGCGGCCGAAAATTCGTTGCTGACGCCGGCCACCTTGTTGCGGATCACGAACGCGCGCAGATCGGGCGCTGCCAGCGCACCGATGATGGCGATCAACGCAACCACGGTCATCATCTCGATGAGCGTGAATCCGCGTGGCAGGTTTTTCAAGCAAGCGCTCCTTGATGCGTTGAGGTGTCCGGGCCCGCAGTCAAGTAAAACCGGGGCGTATCGTCAGGTTCCGAGACTATCGGCCGAGGTGTCGCTTGCGCCACCGGCGGTCGGCCAGCGGTTCGATCGCCAGGATGGGCGGTGATTCCAGCGTGCATAGTTCTCGATTCGACGCAATCGCGGGCGATGTCCGCCCCACCTTGTGATGTCCATGGCCTCAACTCACCTTCATCCGCTGTTATCGGCTGTCCGATGGCACGCCTGAAGCGACTTGTTGTTCCCCGGGTGCCGCACCTTGTTGCGCAGCGCGCGGTGTCCGGCGGCTCGGCGTTCGTCGACGCGGCGGATCACGAAGCCTTCGTTTCGGCGCTGCGCAGTTGCAGCGCCGAACACGAGGTGGCGGTCCTCGCCTATGCGCTGCTGGACCAGCAGGTGCTGTTGCTCGTGGTGCCCGATCGCGCCGAGTCGCTCGGACGGCTGATGCAGTCGCTGACGCGTCAGTACGTCGGCCCGTTCAATCGCCGGCACGCCCGAACCGGGGCGCTTTGGCAAAGCCGCTTTTCCTCTGCGCCGGTGCAGTCGACCACGCACCTGCTGAACTGCGTGGTCTACGTGGAACAGGCGCCACAGCGCGCCGGCTTCCAGGGCGCTGCTTTCGACTACCCGTGGTCAAGCGCCTGTCACCACACCGGGCTGCGCAGCGAAGTCTGGTTGGTGGCCATGCCGCCGGATTCGGCGTACTGGAAGCTGGGCAACACGCCGTTCGAGCGCGACGCGGCCTACCGTCGCCTGCTGGAGCAACCGCTGAAGGCGCTGGAAATCCAGCGGATCGAGTCGACCGTCCTCAAAGGATGGGCGCTGGGTTCGGAAGAGTTTCTGGCCGAAATTGGTGCGTCGGCGGGGCGCAGACCCGCTCCCGCAAGGCGCGGACGACCCCCCTTGGGGCACCGCTAGCCTGGGGTGGTGGCGTTTTGCACCGAACGGGTGCTTTGACTGTCCCCATTTAATTTCAGTGCTGCCTGCTTGACTTAACTAAAGGTGTCCGACCCTTATTTATATTTCTTGAGCTGATTGCTGCGGTGCAGTAATCTCGCGCCGTCAAATTCTCAGGAGCCCGCCATGTCATCGCCTCACCTCTTGTCTGCCGGCGCGCAGGAAATCGACGCGGCGTCCGACGCCGGGCTGTACAGCCCGGGTCATGAGCACGACGCCTGCGGGGTCGGTTTCGTCGCCCACATCAAGGGGCACAAGGCGCACTCGATCGTCGAGCAGGGCCTGAAGATCCTCGAAAACCTCGACCACCGGGGTGCTGTGGGTGCTGACAAGCTGATGGGCGATGGCGCGGGCATCCTGATCCAGATCCCGGACGAGTTGTACCGGGCCGAGATGGCCGAGCAGGGCATCAACTTGCCGGCGCCGGGCGAATACGGCGTGGGCATGATCTTCCTGCCGAAGGAGCACGCGTCTCGGCTCGCCTGCGAGCAGGAACTGACCCGCGCCGTGAAGGCCGAAGGCCAGGTGGTGCTGGGCTGGCGGGATGTTGCTGTCGACGCCGAGATGCCGATGTCTCCGACGGTGCGCGAAAAAGAGCCGGTGATGCGCCAGATATTCATCGGCCGCGGACCCGATGTCATCGTGCCGGACGCGCTGGAACGCAAGCTGTATGTGATCCGCAAGACGGCATCGAGTGCCATCCAGCGCCTGAAGCTCACGCACAGCCACGAGTACTACGTGCCCAGCATGAGCTGTCGCACCATCATCTACAAGGGTTTGCTGCTGGCGAATCAGGTCGGCGTTTACTTCAAGGATCTGGCTGACCCGCGCACGACTTCGGCGCTGGCCCTGGTTCACCAGCGCTTCTCGACCAACACGTTCCCCGAGTGGCCGCTGGCGCACCCGTACCGGATGGTCGCGCACAACGGCGAAATCAACACCGTCAAGGGCAACTTCAACTGGATGCGCGCCCGCGAGGGCGTGATGAAGTCGCCGGTGCTGGGTGACGACCTGCGCAAGCTCTACCCGATCAGCTTCGAAGGCCAGAGCGACACCGCGACCTTCGACAACGCGCTCGAGTTGCTGACGATGAGCGGCTACTCGCTCGCGCACGCGGCGATGATCATGATTCCCGAGGCCTGGGAGCAGCACACGACGATGGACGAGCGTCGTCGGGCCTTCTACGAATACCACGCAGCGATGCTGGAGCCGTGGGACGGCCCGGCCGCCATGGTGTTCACCGACGGCCGCCAGATCGGCGCGACGCTGGACCGCAACGGCCTGCGCCCGGCGCGCTATGTGGTGACGGACGACGACCTGGTGGTGATGGCGTCCGAGTCCGGCGTGCTGCCGTTTCCCGAGAACAAGATCGTCAAGAAATGGCGTCTGCAGCCCGGCAAGATGTTCCTGATCGATTTCGAGCAGGGACGCATCGTCGACGACGAGGAGCTGAAGAACCAGTTCGCCTGCGCCAAGCCGTACCGCCAGTGGATCGAGAGCGTGCGCATCAAGCTGGAGGATGTTCCGGCCGACGGCGCCGCGCCGGCGTTCACCGAGACGCTGCTCGATCGCCAGCAGGCGTTCGGCTACACGCAGGAAGACATCAAGTTCCTGATGAGCCCGATGGCGCAGGCCGGCGAGGAAGCCACCGGTTCGATGGGCAACGACTCGCCGCTGGCGGTGCTGTCCGACAAGAGCAAGCCGCTCTACAACTACTTCAAGCAGTTGTTCGCGCAAGTCACCAACCCGCCGATCGATCCGATCCGCGAAAACATCGTGATGTCGCTGGTGTCCTTCATCGGCCCGAAGCCGAACCTGCTCGACATCAATGCGGTGAACCCGCCGATGCGGCTGGAAGTGCCGCAGCCGATCCTCGACTTCAAGGACATGGCGCGTCTGCGCAGCATCGAGAAGCACACCGCCGCCAAGTTCAAGAGCTACGAGCTCGACATCACCTACCCGGCAGTCTGGGGCGACGAGGGGGTCGAGGCGAAGCTGGCGTCTCTTTGCGCGGAGTCGGTCGATGCGATCCACAGCGGCCACAACATCCTGATCATCAGCGACCGCCGCGTCGATCGCGACCACGTCGCGATCCCGGCGGTGCTGGCGCTGTCCGCCGTGCACCAGCACCTGGTGCGCGAAGGTCTGCGCACGACGGCCGGTCTGGTGGTCGAGACCGGTTCGGCTCGCGAGGTCCATCACTTCGGGGTGCTGGCCGGCTATGGCGCAGAAGCCGTCCACCCGTACCTGGCGATGGAGACGCTCGCGAACATGCATCGCGACCTGCCGGTCGATCTGTCGACCGAGAAGGCGATCTACAACTACGTCAAGGCGATCGGCAAGGGTCTGTCGAAGATCATGTCGAAGATGGGCGTGTCGACCTACATGTCGTACTGCGGCGCGCAGCTGTTCGAAGCCATCGGCCTTGAAAAGACGATGGTCGACAAGTACTTCCGCGGCACCGCATCGCAGGTCGGCGGCATCGGCGTGTTCCAGGTCGCCGAAGAGGCCTTGCGCATGCACAACGCCGCCTTCGGCGACGACCCGGTGCTGGACAACATGCTCGATGCCGGCGGCGAATACGCCTGGCGCGTGCGCGGCGAAGAGCACATGTGGACGCCGGACGCGATCGCCAAGCTGCAGCACAGCACACGGGCCAACCAGTTCGAGACCTACAAGGAATACGCGCAGCTGATCAACGACCAGTCGCGTCGCCACATGACGTTGCGCGGGTTGTTCGAGTTCAAGCTCGACCCGAGCAAGGCGGTGCCGCTCGACGAGGTCGAGTCGGCGGCCGACATCGTCAAGCGCTTCGCCACCGGCGCGATGTCGCTGGGGTCGATCTCGACCGAGGCGCACAGCACGTTGGCCGTGGCGATGAACCGCATCGGCGGCAAGAGCAACACCGGCGAAGGCGGTGAAGACCCGGCGCGCTACCGCAACGAGCTGAAGGGCATCCCGATCGCTGCCGGCACCAAGATCAGCGACGTGCTCGGCGACAAGGTCATCGTGGCCGACTTCGAATTGCAGGCCGGTGATTCGCTGCGCAGCAAGATCAAGCAGGTGGCGTCCGGCCGCTTCGGGGTGACCACCGAATACTTGTCCAGCGCCGACCAGATCCAGATCAAGATGGCGCAAGGTGCCAAGCCGGGTGAGGGCGGTCAGCTGCCGGGTGGCAAGGTCAGCGAGTACATCGGCTTCCTGCGCTACTCGGTGCCGGGCGTCGGCCTGATCTCGCCGCCACCGCACCACGACATCTATTCGATCGAAGACCTGGCGCAACTGATCCATGACCTGAAGAACGCCAACCAGCGCGCCGACATCAGCGTCAAGCTGGTCAGCGAGGTCGGCGTCGGCACGATCGCGGCGGGCGTCGCCAAGGCCAAGGCCGATCACGTGGTGATCGCCGGCCACGATGGCGGTACCGGCGCGTCGCCGTGGAGCTCGATCAAGCACGCTGGCACGCCGTGGGAGCTGGGCCTGGCTGAAACGCAGCAGACGCTGGTGCTGAACCGCCTGCGCAGCCGCATCCGCGTGCAGGCCGACGGCCAGATGAAGACCGGCCGCGATGTGGTGATCGGTGCGTTGCTCGGCGCCGACGAGTTCGGCTTCGCGACCGCGCCGCTGGTTGTCGAGGGCTGCATCATGATGCGCAAGTGCCACCTCAACACCTGCCCGGTCGGCGTGGCGACGCAGGATCCGGTGCTGCGTGCCAAGTTCCAGGGCAAGCCCGAGCCCGTCGTCAACTTCTTCTTCTTCGTCGCCGAAGAAGCGCGCCGGATCATGGCGCAGCTGGGCATCCGCAAGTTCGACGACCTGATCGGCCGCGCCGACCTGCTCGACACCAAGAAGGGCGTCGAGCACTGGAAGGCCAAGGGGCTCGACTTCGCGCGCATCTTCCATTTGCCCGCAGCGCCCGCCGAGGTGCCGCGCCGCCAGGTCGAGGTGCAGGACCATGGGTTGGCCCGCGCGCTCGATGTGAAGCTGATCGAGAAATGCAAGCCGGCGCTCGAGCGCGGCGAGAAAGTGCAGTTCATGCACGAGGTGCGCAACGTCAATCGCACGGTCGGCGCGATGCTGTCGGGCGAACTGGTGCGCCGCCATCCCGAGGGCCTGCCGGACCAGACCATCTTCATTCAGATGGAAGGCACCGGCGGCCAGAGCTACGGCGCGTTCCTCGCGAAGGGCATCACTTTCTACCTGATCGGGGATGCCAACGACTACACCGGCAAGGGCATGAGTGGTGGCCGCATCGCGATCCGCCCGAGCATCGAGTTCCGCGGCGATGCGATGAAGAACATCATCGTCGGCAACACCGTGCTGTACGGCGCGACCAGCGGCGAGGCGTTCTTCCGCGGCGTGGCCGGCGAGCGCTTCGCGGTGCGCCTGTCTGGCGCCACCGCAGTCGTCGAAGGCACGGGAGACCACGGCTGCGAGTACATGACTGGCGGCACGGTGGTCGTGCTGGGCGAGACGGGCCGCAACTTCGCCGCCGGCATGAGCGGTGGCGTGGCCTATGTGTACGACGCAGACGGCAAGTTCGCGTCGCGCTGCAACACCTCGATGGTCAGCCTGGAGCGCGTTCTGTCGCCGGCCGAGCAGGCTGCGACGACCGATTCGGCGCTCTGGCACAAGGGCAAGGAGGGCACCCCCGAGAGTGACGATTCGATCCTGAAGAAGCTGATCGAGGACCACCACAAGTGGACCGGTTCGCTGCAGGCGCGGCATCTGCTCGACCAATGGGATGCGTCGCGGACCCGCTTCGTCAAGGTGTTCCCGAACGAGTACAAGCGCGCGCTGTCCGAAATGGCTGCGAAGGGAGCCCTGGCTCAACCAGTGGCAACCGGAGCGGATGCGTCTGCCAAGTCGGTGCTGAGCAAGGCCAAGGCGTCGGACAAGAAAACGAAGGTGTCTCCCGCGAAGTGATGTCCGATCGATCGGTGCCGAATCGACGGCACCGATCGACATCCACCGCGCATCGAATCAATCAGCAAGCCAGCAGGAAGCAATCGCATCATGGGAAAAATCACCGGGTTCATGGAGTACGAGCGCCTCGAAGAGGCCTACCAGCCCGTCCAGCTCCGGCTCAAGAACTACAACGAAGTCGCGATCGGACTGAAGGACGGCGAGGCACGCATCCAGAGCGCGCGCTGCATGGACTGCGGGACGCCGTTCTGCAACAACGGCTGCCCGGTCAACAACATCATTCCGGATTTCAACGAACTGGTGTTTCGCGGCGACTGGAAGAACGCGATCGACGTGCTGCACTCGACCAACAACTTCCCCGAGTTCACCGGCCGCATCTGCCCGGCCCCGTGCGAAGCCGCCTGCACGCTGAACGTCAACGACGACGCGGTCGGCATCAAGAGCATCGAGCACGCGATCATCGATCGCGCCTGGGCCGAAGGCTGGGTCACACCGCGCCGGCCCAAGCACCAGACCGGCAAGACCGTGGCGATCGTCGGTTCCGGCCCTGCCGGCCTGGCGGCGGCGCAGCAACTCGCCCGGGTCGGCCACGACGTGACCGTGTTCGAGAAGAACGATCGCGTCGGTGGCCTGCTGCGCTACGGCATCCCCGATTTCAAGATGGAGAAGCTGCACATCGACCGGCGCGTGGAGCAGATGCAGGCCGAAGGCGTAACCTTCCGCACTGGCGTGATGGTCGGGTGTCTGCCGGAAGGCAGCAAGGTCACCAACTGGGCGAAGGAGGTGATCTCGCCCGAACAGCTTCAGTCGCAGTTCGACGCGGTGCTGCTGGCCGGCGGTGCCGAGCAGTCGCGCGATCTGCCGGTGCCGGGGCGCGACCTCGAGGGCGTCCACTTCGCGATGGAATTCCTGCCGCAGCAGAACAAGGTCGTTGCCGGTGACAAGCTCAAGACGCTGGGCATCACGCAGATCCGTGCCGACGGCAAGCATGTCGTCGTGATCGGCGGTGGCGACACCGGCAGCGACTGTGTGGGCACCAGCAACCGCCACGGCGCGGCCAGCGTCACCCAGTTCGAACTGATGCCGATGCCCCCCGAGCACGAGAACGGCCCGCTGGTGTGGCCGTACTGGCCGATCAAGCTGCGCACTTCGTCGAGTCACGAAGAGGGCTGCGACCGTGAGTTCGCCATCGCGACCAAGGAATTCATCGGTGGCGAGGGCAAAGACAAGGGGAAGGTCAAGTCGCTGAAGGCGGTGCGTGTCGAATGGCAGGGCGGCAAGATGGTCGAAGTGCCCGGCAGCGAGCAGATCCTGCCCGCCGACCTGGTGCTGCTCGCCATGGGCTTCGTGAGCCCGGTGGCCAGCGTGCTCGATGCTTTCGGCATCGACAAGGATGCCCGTGGCAATGCCCGCGCTGGCACCGACGAGGTTGGTGGCTATGCGACCAACGTGCCCAAGGTGTTCGCGGCCGGTGACGTCCGCCGTGGCCAATCGCTGGTGGTGTGGGCGATCCGCGAAGGGCGCCAGGCCGCACGCGCGATCGACGCGCAGCTGATGGGCCGCAGCGACCTACCTCGCTGAACGGAGCGGAGCGGGCACCGCCCGCTTCCCCGTGGTTGTCGCCCTGCCACAGGGGCCGCGAGCCGGATGACATCTCACCTATCATGCGCAGCGAAGCGGGGACCCACCATCCCCGCGACTTCTCGGCCTCATGACCCCTCTTTCAGATCCCCCTACCGCCACTGCACCCGTCCTGGTTTCCATGCGTGGTGTGACCTGCGGGTATGGTGATCGGGTCATCCTCAGCAACATCGACATCGATCTGCCGCGCGGCAAGGTGATCGGTGTGATGGGAACGTCTGGCGGTGGCAAGACGACCTTGCTGCGGTTGATCGGTCGCCAATTGGTGCCGATGAGTGGGCAGGTTTTCTTCGACGGGATCGATCTCGCCCAGCTCGATCGGCAGGGGCTGTATGCCTTGCGCCGACGCATGGGCATGCTGTTCCAGTTCGGCGCGCTGTTCACCGACCTGTCGGTGTTCGACAACGTGGCGTTTCCGCTGCGCGAGCACACCAACCTGAGTCCGTCGATGATCCGTGACGTGGTGCTGATGAAGCTCGATGCGGTGGGTCTTCGCGGCGCGCGCAACCTGATGCCTTCCGAAGTGTCGGGTGGCATGGCGCGGCGTGTGGCGCTGGCCCGGGCCATCGCGCTCGACCCCGACTTGATCATGTATGACGAGCCCTTTGCCGGCCTCGACCCGATCTCGCTCGGCAGCGCTTCGCGTCTGATCCGCGATCTGAGCCAGGCGCTGGGCGTGACCAGCGTGGTCGTCTCGCACGATGTCGAGGAAACCTTCGCCATCGCCCATCACATCGTGTTTGTGGCCAACGGCGTCATCGCCGCCCAGGGCACGCCGGATGAGATTCGGGCCAGCACCGATCCGCTGGTGCATCAGTTCTTCACGGCCTCGCCGGATGGACCGGTGGAATTCCATTACCCCGCCGCCTCGGTGACCGAGGATTTCGGCGTCGGAGGTCGGGCATGAACTGGTTCAACCCGGCCTGGGTCGGCCGCACGGTGCTGGCGCAGATGGCTGGCATCGGTGCTGCGGCGCTTTTGTTTGTCCGGTTGGTGGCCCTGACACCGCTGGCTTTGCGTCGGTTCACCCTGGTGATCGAACAGACATTTTTTGTCGGCAACCGCTCGCTGTCCATCATCGGCGTGTCGGGCCTGTTCGTCGGTTTCGTGCTGGCCTTGCAGGGCTACTACACCCTTCAGCGGTACGGCTCGGCCGAAGCGGTCGGCCTGCTGGTGGCGTTGTCGCTGGTGCGCGAACTGGGGCCTGTGGTCACCGCGCTGTTGTTCGCGGGCCGTGCCGGAACGTCCCTGACAGCCGAAATCGGCTTGATGAAGGCCGGTGAACAACTATCCGCGATGGAGATGATGGCGGTTGACCCGGTGCGGCGCGTGCTGGCCCCTCGCTTCCTCGCAGGCCTGATTTCGATGCCGCTGCTCGCGGCGGTGTTCAGCGCGGTGGGTGTGCTGGGCGGCTGGTTGGTCGCCGTTCCGCTGCTGGGCATCGACGAGGGCTCGTTCTGGTCTCAAATGCAGGGCGGTGTCAGCTGGTGGTCCGACGTGGGCAACGGCGCCATCAAGAGCGTGGTGTTCGGCGTGACGGTGACCTTCGTCGCGCTGTGGGAGGGCTACGACTGCAAGCCCACGCCCGAAGGGGTTTCGCGGGCCACGACACGCACGGTGGTGACGTCGTCGCTGGCCGTGCTGGCGCTCGACTTCGTGCTGACCGCCATGATGTTTTCGATCTAATGACCCGCAGCGGTCGACAAGGGGAATGACGTTGCAAAAATCCCGTCATGAAGTGTGGGTGGGGCTGTTCGTGATGATCGGCGCCGCCGCTCTGCTGTTTTTGGCGCTGAAGGCGGGCAACCTGCTGAGCCTCAATTTCGACGCCACTTACGGCGTCGTCGCACGCTTCGACAACATCGGGGGACTGAAGCCGCGAGCGGCAGTGAAGAGTGCCGGTGTCGTGGTCGGTCGCGTCGATTCGATCAGCTTCGACGACAAGACTTTTCAGGCCAGCGTCGCTCTCCAGTTGCAGCAGAAGTTCCAGTTTCCGAAAGACAGCTCGGCCAAGATCCTGACTTCGGGACTGCTCGGCGAGCAATATGTCGGGATCGAACCCGGCGGCAACGAGAAGAATCTGGCAGCGGGGGATGTCATCACGCAAACCCAGTCGGCCGTCGTGTTGGAGAATCTGATCAGTCAGTTTCTGTTCAACAAGGCGTCGGAAGGCGCTCCGGCTGCTCGGGCCCCTGAAGGAGAAAAACAATGAACCCCACGTTTCGATGCGGCTTGAAGCCGCTGGCGTGCGTCGCCCTGGTCTTGGCTTTGCAGGGCTGCGCCACGGCTCCGGCGGGCAGCGCTCCCAGCGCGGCCGACCCGATCGAATCCTGGAATCGCAGCGTGTTCGCGTTCAACGAAGCGCTGGACGAAAACGCGATCAAGCCGGTGGCCAAGGGTTACGTCAATGTGGTGCCGAGCATGGTTCGGACCGGGGTCACGAATTTCTTCGCCAACTTCAAGGACGCCTGGTCTGCGGTCAACAGCGTGCTGCAGGGCAAGGTCGGTAACGGCATCAGCAATGCGATGCGCGTCGGCACCAACACCGTCCTCGGCGTGGGCGGATTGCTCGACTGGGCGACCGAGCTCCGCATCGAGCGCTACCCAGAAGATTTCGGGCAGACGCTGGGTGTCTGGGGCGTCGGTGCCGGGCCTTATGTGGTCTGGCCCTTGCTCGGGCCATCCTCTGTGCGCGATTCGTTTGGATTGCCGCTCGACATGGCCGTCACGCCAGGATTCCTGATCGACGACACATGGGCCGGTATCGGCTTGTCGGCGTTGAATGTGGTGAGTACCCGCGCGAACTTGCTGAATGCCACCGGCATCCTGGACGACGCCGTGCTCGACAAGTACACGTTTGTGCGCGATGGGTATTTGCAGCGCCGCAACAGCTTGGTTTACGACGGAAATCCGCCGCAAGCCCCGGCGTCGCCGACAAAATAGATGGTCTGTTTCCACCCCGATTGCCTGGCGATCGGGATGGGTTGTCGTGATCGACGAACTTTCGGAGCATCTCCAGCTCCAACGCAGGTGCCCACGACGGGTTCCACTTGAGAAGGAATGTCAGATGTTGCAGAAGAAATGGATCGCTGCGGTGTGTACCGGCCTCTTGGTGGGGGTGGCTTCGCCTGCGCTGCATGCGGAGACCCCGGCCGCTGCCCAGGCGGCTGCCACGTCGCCCGACGACCTGATCAACAAGTTGTCGAACGAAGTGCTCGACAGCGTCAAGGCCGACAAGTCGATCCAGGCCGGCGACATGAAGAAGATCCAGGCCCTCGTCGAGGAAAAGGTCATTCCGCATGTCAACTTCCAGCGCATGACCTCGTCTGCGGTGGGCCGCTACTGGCGTCAGGCGACGCCCGAACAGCAGTCGAGCCTGGAGTCCGAATTCAAGACCTTGCTGATGCGCACTTACGCTGGCGCGCTGTCTCAGGTCAAGGACCAGACGGTGCAGATCAAGCCATCCCGTACCGCCCCCGAGGGCAATGAGGTCATCGTTCGCACCGAGGTTCGCGGCAAGGGCGATCCTGTGCAGCTCGACTATCGCGTCGAGAAGGCGAACTCCAGCTGGAAAATCTACGACGTGAACGTGCTCGGTGTCTGGCTGGTCGAGAACTACCGCAACAGCTTCGCCCAGGAAATCGGTGCGAACGGCATCGACGGCCTGATTGCCAAGCTGACCGAGCGCAACAAGACGGCTGCGGCGCGCAGGTGACGTCTTCTGCCACGAAGCTGGCGCTGCCGCCGTCGGTCCTGCTCGGCGACGCGAAGGACCTGCTGAAAAGGCTCACGCGCGTCGTGTCGGACAACCCGACCGCGCCGCTGATCGTGGATGCCTCGGCACTGCACGACTTCGATTCGTCGGTGCTGGCGGTGTTGCTCGAATGCCGTCGGCTTGCCCAAGCATCGCACCGCGAGTTCGTGTTGCGGGACGCGCCCCCGCGACTCCATCAGCTGGCGGGCCTGTACGGTGTCGCCGGACTGCTGGGTATCGAAGCTCCCGCGGTCGAGATGGCTCAGCCGGCCTGACTCGACCGTTGCGTTCGTCGTTCGGCGACCTGCGCAGCCTCTGGTCTCATTGTTCTTCGGACCACGCGAACCCGTCGCGCGCCACCAGCGCGCTGGCCGCGGCCGGGCCCCAGGTGCCGGCCGCGTAGGGGCGAGGCCCTCCGCCTGCGTCGTTGTCGCGTTTCCACGCGTGGAGCACCGGTTCGACCCAGCGCCAGGCCTGCTCCTGTTCGTCGCTGCGCACGAACAGGTTGAGCCGTCCGGCGATGGCTTCGAGCAGCAGGCGCTCGTAGGCACCGACGCGCGTCTCGGGAAACGCCTTGTCGAAATCCAGGTCCAGCGACACCGCCGACAGCGCCTCGCTCTGGCCGGTGCCCTTGGCGGCGAGCAGGTGAAGTTCGAGCCCGTCCTCCGGTTGCAGCTTGATCACCAGCTTGTTGGGTCGGTTCAGGCCCGGAAAGATGCTGTGCGGCGTCGGCCGGAAATTGACGACGATCTGGGCGTCGCGTGCTGCCAGCCGCTTGCCGGTGCGCAGGTAGAACGGCACGCCGGCCCAGCGCCAGTTCTGCACCTCGGTGCGCAACGCGACGAAGGTTTCGCAATGGCTACCCGCTGGCACTTTGATCTCGTCGAGGTACCCGACCACGGTCTGCCCAGCGGCGTTGCCGGCGCGGTACTGGCCGCGCACCACGTCGCGCGCGACGCTGTCGTCGGTGAACGGTTTCAGCGAGCGCAGCAC
>JAURWR010000014.1 GCA_030654805.1 Burkholderiaceae bacterium | reverse complement strand
GCGCGCCGGCGGTCAGTGGAACCAGTTCGCCGAGATCGCCGTCAAGCGCGTGCTGACCCGTGACGGCAGCAGCAGTTACCACATCAACAACCAGCCGGTGCGCCGCCGCGACGTGCAGGACGTGTTCCTCGGCACCGGCCTCGGGCCGCGTGCCTACGCGATCATCGGCCAGGGAACGATCAGCCGGATCATCGAGAGCAAGCCCGAGGAACTGAGGCTGTTCCTCGAAGAGGCCGCCGGCGTGTCGAAGTACAAGGAACGTCGCCGCGAGACCGAGAACCGGCTGCGCGACACCCGCGACAACCTGGTTCGCGTGGAGGACATCCTGCGCGAGTTGAACGGCAACCTCGAGAAGCTGGAGAAGCAGGCCGAGGTCGCCGGCCGCTACCGCAGCCTGCAGGACGACGGCACGCTGAAACTGCACCAGCTGTGGTTCCTGCGTCACCGTGACGCCGCCGGTGAGCAGCAGCGTGTCGAGAAGGAAGTCGCCGCCGCCGTCAATGCGCTCGAAGCGCGGGTGGCCGAACTGCGCCAGGGCGAAGCCGAATTGGAGACCGTTCGCCAGGCGCACTACGCGGCCAGCGACGAACTGCACGCGTCGCAGGGACGACTGGCCGAGGCTGCGCTCGAAGTCAGCCGCCTCGAAGAGCGCATCCGCTATGTGGTCGAAGGCCGGCAGCGCGCCGAGCAGCGACTGGCCGAGCTGTCGTTGCAGACTGCGCAGTGGGTCGACCGTCGGACACAGGCCGAGGCCGAACTCGAACAACTCGCCGAGCAGATCGCCACCGCCGACGAGCACAGCGAGGTGCTCGCGGCGCAGGCCGAGGAACACGCGGACCGTCTGCCAGGCCTCGAAGAGGCCGTGCGCGGCGCCCAGGCTGCGGCCAGCACGCAGCGCGGCGTCGTCGCCGGTGTGCAGCAGCAGATCCAGGTGCTGGCCAGCAACAGCCGCAACATCGAGGATCAGAACCGCCAGCTCGCGGGTCGCCGCGACAAGCTGGCGGGAGAGAAGCGCCAGCTTGCTGCTCCCGATCTGGCGCGCATCGAGCACCTGAAGCAGCAGTTCTCCAGCGCCGAAGAGTCTCGCGAAGTCGCCGAGGCGCGGTTGGCCGATCTGGGTGAGCAGGTGCCGGCACTCGACGAAGCGCGGCGCGCGCGCCAGGCCGAGGTCAATGCCGAAGCCGGCAAGCAGTCGGACTTCAGCGCCCGGCTCGACGCGCTGCGTGCGCTTCAGGACAAGGTGCAGACCGAGGGCAAGCTGCGGCCGTGGCTGGCGAAGCACGGCCTCGACGGCCTGACCGGGCTGTGGACGCGCATCCACATCGAGCCCGGCTGGGAGACCGCGCTCGAAGCCGCTTTGCGCGAACGCATCAACGCGCTCGAAGTCGGCCGGGTCGAGACGGTGCGTGCGTTCGCTGCCGATGCGCCGCCGGCCAAGCTGGTCTTCTACACACCGCCGGTGGCCGCCGCGCCGCAGGCGACCGCGAACCCGACGCTGTCGCGGCTGAGTGATCTGCTGCGCATCGCTGATTTCGACAGAGAGGCGGGCCTGAAGGCGCTGCTGACCGATTGGCTCGAAGGCGTCTACACCGCAGCCAGCCTCGACGAGGCGCTGGCCACGCGAAGTCGCTTGCAGCATGGCGAGGTGCTGATGACGCGCGACGGCCATGCCGCCAGCGCGCACGCGGTGTCGTTCTACGCGCCCGACTCCGAGCAGGCCGGCCTGCTGGCCCGCGCGCAGGAGATCGAGAACCTCGATCGCCAGCTTCGCGCACAGTCGCTGATCGCCGAGGAGGCGCGCGGCGCGCTGATCCGTGCCGAAGCCGCCTACAGCGGCGCGTCGGCGCATTTGGCAACTGCACGACGCGACTCGGCCGAGGCGCAGAGCCGCGCGCACGAGTTGCAGGTCGAGTTGCTGCGGCTGACGCAGCAGGCCGAACAGACACAGTCGCGGTCCACGCAGCTGGACGATGAACTGGCCGAGGTCGACGCGCAGCTCGACGAGCTGAACGAGCGCCGCACCACTGGCGAAGCGCGCTTCGAGGAGCTCGACATCGAATTGGCGACGACGCAGGAGCGCCATGCCGAGCTCGACGACGCGGTGATCCAGGCCGAGCGGTCGCTGGCGGCCGCGCGCGAGCAGTTGCGCGCGCTGGAGCGCCAGGCGCAGGAATCGCAGTTCACGTCGCGTTCGCTGGCGGCGCGCCGCAGCGAGTTGCAGCGCGGCATCGAGACGTCTGTGCAGCAGGTCGCGAACAACACCCAGGCCGAGGCGCAGCTGAACGAGGAACTGGCGAGGTTCACCGACGCGTCGGCCCAGGTCGGATTGCAGGACGCGCTGGCGCTGAAGCTCGAACGCGAGTCGGCGCTGGCCGCGCAGCGCAGTGCCTATGACGATCTGACCTTGCGTCTGCGCCGTGCCGACGAGCAGCGGATGGCGCACGAGCAGAGCCTGCAGCCGCTGCGTGACCGCATCACCAAGCTGCAACTCGAAGCGCAGGCCGCGCAGCTCGGTGGCGCGCAGTACCTGGAGCAGCTCTTGGCCGCAGCCGTCGACTTCGAGGCGCTGTCGCTGGGCATCGAGCGCGATGGCGTGCGGCTGCAGGGTTTGCAGTCCGAGATCGACCGCATCAACCGCGAGATCGCCGCGCTGGGCGCAGTGAATCTGGCCGCGCTCGACGAGCTGACGACCGCGCGCGAACGCAAGACCTTCCTCGATGCGCAGAACGCCGACCTGATGGACGCGATCGGCACGCTCGAAGGCGCGATCCACAAGATCGATCTCGAAACCCGCGACCTGCTGGGCAACACCTTCAACCAGGTCAACGAGCATTTCGGCCACATGTTCCCGAAACTGTTCGGCGGCGGCCAAGCCAGGCTGGTGATGACCGGCGACGAGATCCTCGATGCCGGCGTGCAGGTGCTGGCGCAGCCGCCGGGCAAGAAGAACAGCACGATTCACCTGCTGTCGGGTGGCGAGAAGGCGCTGACAGCGATCGCGCTGGTGTTTGCGATCTTCCAGCTGAACCCGGCCCCGTTCTGTCTGCTCGACGAAGTCGACGCGCCGCTCGACGACGCGAACACCGAGCGCTACGCCAAGCTGGTCAAGGAAATGGCGAAGGGCACGCAGTTCCTGTTCATCAGCCACAACAAGATCGCGATGGAGATGGCATTGCAGCTGATCGGCGTGACGATGCAGGAGCAGGGTGTCTCGCGCATCGTCGCGGTCGACATGGCCGAGGCTGTGAACCTGGCGGAGGCGGCATGAGTTTCACCATCGCATCGGCGAACAAGGGCTGTTCATGAGCGGCGATCTGACGATTGCGCTGGCCGCACTCGGCGGCGTCGTGCTGGCGGGCGTGGTGGCTCACGGCGCCTGGCAGGCACGCAAGGCCGATCCAAAGAAGGCGGCGTCTTCTGCCCCGCGCTCCGAGCCGCGTGAGCCGGTGATGGGCGACGCCGGGGATCCCGCACTGGCCGATACGATTCCCGGGGTACTGCACGGCGACGGCCAGCCAGAAGGCGCCGGGGTCTCCCCCCTGGTCCGCGACGAATTGACGATCGATGGCGCGCCGAGCCGCCAACAGATGCGACGCGCGATGCCGCGCGTCGATGCGCTGATCGACGTGATCGTGCCGATGACGCTGGAAGCGCCGGTCACCGGCGACGCGGTGCTGTCGCACCTGCCCGGCAGCCGACGCGCCGGCAGCAAGCCGTTCTTCATCGAAGGCCTGAACGCCGACAACGGCGAATGGGAAGGCCCGGTCGCCGGGCAGCGCTACGGCGAACTGCAGGCGGGCCTGCAACTGGCCAACCGAACCGGCGCGCTCAACGAGATCGAGTACTCCGAGTTCGTGCAGAAGCTCGAGAGCTTTGCCGAAGCCGTCGGTGCGATGCCCGATTTTCCGGACATGCTCGATGTCGCTGCTCGCGCCCGCGAGCTCGATGCGTTTGCCGGCGAACACGACGCGCAGATGTCGGTGCAGCTGCGCGCGCGCAGCGCTGCCTGGAGCGTCGGTTACGTGGTGCAGCAGGCATCGCGTCACGGCTTCGTGCCGGGCGTGCTGCCGGGTCGGCTGGTGCTGCCGTCGGATGAGGAAGGCGCGCCGCCGGTGCTGACGCTCACCTTCGATTCGCAGGCCGCGCTGTCCGACGACCCGAGCGCCGCCGCGCTGCGCGAGCTGGCGCTGGGCTTCGACGTGTCGCAGACCGACGCGGCCGCCGCGCCCTTTGCCGCCTGGCATGCCAGTGCGATCGGCCTGGCGCAGGACCTCGATGCCGACGTCGTCGACGACCGGGGTCAGCCGCTCTCGGCCGCCGGCTTCGCCTTCATCGACGGCGAACTGGTGCGTCTCTACGAAGCGCTGCAGGCCCGCGATCTGGCCGCCGGCTCGGCCGCCGCGCGGCGGCTGTTCAGCTGATCTTCAATCGCCGTCATGGGCATGAAGTTATTTCGCTCGACCTTAGAGCCGATCCGCGTGAACGCGAGCTGGGAAGATCGATGGAACGGAATAGATCATGGCTTGATCGCGTGCTGGGAGCGTGGGCGTGAAAAGAATTTTGAAGACCCGTCCCTTGCAGCACTTGCGCGTGAAGGTCAGCTGGTCGTCTTGCCTTGGAAGGGCGGCGTTGAGAAAGAAATAAAGAAGAAGCAAAAATTCGGAAGTCTTTACTACTTGGCTATGTGGCAAGGCCTGCGTGGTGAGGACTTGAATATCAACTCTGATGAAGAAGTTGTCTTAGTTTGCTCTGCAACGCGCATGGCTGTTTTTTTCACCAGCGACGTATCTAAGTATTCAGAGGCTTAGCGTCCTAACGCCTATCGCATGCAATTCGTTGCCATCGACGTCGAGACTGCTAACCCTGACATGGGCTCTATATGTCAGATCGGGCTCGCTAAGTTTGTTGATGGACAACTTGCTTACCAATGGTCTACTTTGATTGACCCCGAGGACTATTTCGATGAGGTCAATGTAGCTATTCACGGCATAGAGCCGCACGCGGTCGTTGGGCAGCCAAAGCTGCCAGAAGTTGCAGAGTATCTGCGCTTGCAACTGGAGAACACCGTCAGTGTGTGCCACACCCACTTTGATCGAGTTGCACTAGGTCGCGCGTACGGTCGATATAACTTGCATCCGCTAACTACCTCCTGGCTGGATTCAGCCCGAGTAGTTCGCCGAACGTGGAAGGATCTCGCGTGGAAAGGCTACGGCTTGGCTAATGTATGCAGCAAGATTGGCTACGAATTCCAGCATCACGATGCACTGGAAGATGCCAAAGCTGCTGGATTCATATTGCTCGCCGCTTTTCGGGAGTCGCAAAAAGACCTTGAACATTGGCTGCGCCGGGTCAACCAACCCATCAATCCGGAAGATTCTGGAACGGGCGCAGCTATTCAACGCTTCGGTAATCCCGAAGGTGATCTCTATGGGGAAACTCTTGTCTTTACCGGATCGCTGGAATTGCCTCGAAGCGTGGCCGCAGATCACGCAGCTAGAGTTGGATGTCAAGTCGCAAATGGCGTCACAAAGAAGACGACTATCTTGGTTGTCGGAGATCAGGATGTGATGAAGCTCGCAGGACACGAAAAGAGTTCAAAGCATCGAAAAGCCGAGCAGTTGGTTGCCGAGGGCCATCGTATTCGGATCATTCGAGAATCTGATTTCAACGCCCTTGTAAAAGCAGTGAGCAATGAGACCTAATCCCCTGCACCCCAGGGACGTTATTGGCGTCAATTCACCACTTTGCGACTCCTAGTCAGTTTGATCGAAACCGCAAATCAAGGTTCGCTTCATTGGTGCCGACCTAAGTTATGAACCTTCTAGATTTGGATCGCCGCGCTGACGAGTTGCGTGAGCTTCTCCGACGGCATTCGCACAACTACTATGTGCTCGACGCGCCGTCGATTCCCGATGCCGAGTACGACCGGCTGTTCCAGGAGCTCGAGGCGATCGAGGCCACGCACCCGGAACTGCGCACCGCCGATTCGCCGACGCAGCGCGTGATCGGCGGCGTGCTCGACGGCTTCGTCGCGGTGCGGCACGCGGTGCCGATGCTGTCGATCCGCACCGAGACCGACACCGAGGCCCGTGGTGCGATCGCCTTCGACGCGCGGGTGCGCCGCGAACTCGGCCTGGCCGAAACCGATCCACCGGTCGAGTACGCCGTCGAGCTGAAGTTTGACGGTCTCGCGATGAACCTGCGCTACGAGGCCGGCGTGCTGGTGCAGGCCGCGACCCGGGGTGATGGGGAGACCGGCGAGGACGTGACGCAGAACATCCGCACCATCGGAGAGATTCCGCGTCGGCTGCGCGGTGAAGCCCTGCCTGCAGTGCTCGAAGTGCGCGGCGAGGTGTACATCCGCCGCGACGATTTCGAGGCACTGAACGAGCGTCAGCGTGCGCTGATCGCGCAAGGCGCCAAGAACGAGAAGACCTTCGTCAACCCGCGCAATGCCGCGGCCGGTGCGGTGCGTCAGCTCGACCCGGCGATCGCCGCGCGCCGACCGCTCAGCTTCTTCGCCTACGGGCTGGGCGAGGTGCAGGGCTGGGGCATCGACAACAGCGCGCTGCCTCCGACCCACAGTGCATTGCTCGACGCGCTGGCCGCGATGGGATTGCCGGTCTGCACCGAGCGGGCGGTGGTGCAGGGCGCCGACGGGCTGGTCGGCTTCCACGCGGCGGTCGGGGCCAAGCGCGACGCCCTGCCATTCGACATCGATGGCGTGGTCTACAAGGTCAACGACCGTGCGTTGCAACAGCGACTGGGATTCGTCACCCGCGAGCCGCGCTGGGCGGTCGCGCACAAGTACCCGGCGCAGGAGCAGATGACGAAGCTGCTGGGCATCGAGATCCAGGTCGGTCGCACCGGCAAGCTGACCCCGGTGGCGAAACTGGAGCCGGTGTTCGTCGGCGGCACGACGGTCAGCAACGCGACGCTGCACAACGAGGACGAGGTGCGGCGCAAGGATGTGCGTGTCGGTGACACGGTGATCGTGCGGCGCGCGGGTGATGTGATTCCGCAGGTGGTCGGCGTGGTGCACGACACCGCAATGGCCCCGGATGCGGTGGAACGCGGCGAGCCTTTCGACTTGTACAGGAGACTCGGCGGTGCCTGCCCGGTCTGCGGCAGCCCGATCGCGCGCGAGGAGGGCGAAGTCGACTGGCGCTGCACTGGCGGGATCACTTGCCCGGCGCAACGCAAGGAAGCCATCCTGCATTTCGCCGGCCGCCGTGCGATGGACATCGAAGGGCTGGGCGACAAGCTGGTCGATCAGCTCGTCGATGCCGGGCTGATCCGCACGCTGCCCGAGCTGTACACGCTGGGGCTGGCCAAGCTGTGTGCGCTCGACCGCATGGGTGACAAGAGCGCGGCCAACCTGCTGGCCGGGCTGGAAGCCAGCAAGCGCACGACCTTGGCGCGCTTCCTGTTCGCGCTCGGCATCCGCCACATCGGCGAAACCACCGCGAAAGACCTGGCCCGCCATTTCGGCTCGCTCGACCGCATCGTCGAGGCGACCGAAGCGCAACTGCTCGAAGTCAACGACGTCGGCCCGGTGGTCGCGCACAGCGTGCGCAGCTTCTTCGACCAGCCGCACCACCGCGAGATCGTCGAACAGCTTCGAGCGGTCGGCATCGTCTGGGAAGAAACCGAAGGCACGGCGTCTGCCGCACCCGAAACGTCTGGCACCGAAGGCGTTACCGGCCAGACCTTCGTGCTGACCGGCACGCTGCCGACGCTGACCCGCGATGCGGCCAAGGAGCTGATCGAAGCCGCCGGCGGCAAGGTGACCGGGTCGGTGTCGAAGAAGACGAACTACGTCGTCGCCGGCAGCGAGGCCGGCAGCAAGCTCGACAAGGCGAACGAGCTCGGCGTCACGGTGCTCGACGAGGCGGCGCTGAAGGCCTTGCTGGCACCTGCGCCCGATCCGGAGCCACCGGTGGCCTGACATCGCTGGCCGGCGGCGGCGCCGAGCGCCACGCCGGTCTCACTTCGCCGGCGCAAGTGTCAGCGGCACGTCGGCACTCAGTTCGGCCGAGTGGATCACGCGCAACGCCAGTTGCCGGGCACCGTCGGGCACCTCGAAGGTGATGTCGCCGTCTTCGGCCGCGCCGCCACCGACCACCTTGTTGTAGCCCGAGTCGGCTTCGTGCGGCACCCCGTCAATCAGCAGCCGGAACTGCGAGTCGCCGAAGTTGGCGCTGTACGAATCGAGCACGTGCATGCGCATCCGCAATCGCACGCCGTAGACGCCGGGCCGGCGCGATTCGGTGCCGACGGCGAGGATCGAATAAGTGGCGCGCGGTGAGCGTGGAAACTTCAGCTCGGCCGGACCGTCGAGCGTGACGCGGTGCGGGCCGGCCGGCAGCGACACGGGCTGCGGCCGCCGCGTGCCGCTGACGGCGAAGGGCAACTCGGTGGTCTCGCCGTAGTGCATCACCCGCAGCGCCAGCGCCTGTGCGGTCCAGGGCACGCTGAAGACCAGATCGCCGTCCTTGGCCGCCCCCGACTCGACGACCTCGTTGAGCGTGGAGTCTGGGGCGCGCGGCACCCCGTCGATCAGCAGCCGGAACGACGAGTCCCAGAAATTCATGCCACCGCTGTTGGGGTTCGTGGCAAGACGCACGCGCAGTCGCAGCCGCCAGCGCTCGGCGGTTGCGCCGGCTTCCGGCGTCAGCGACAGCACGCTGTAGGTCGATCCGCGCATCGCCGTGAACTGCGCCTCGGATGACCCGGCCAGTCGCACCTGCGGCAGGGTCGACGCGTGCTCGGGGGGCGTCGTTGTCGCTGGCGAGGGATCGGCCGCAGCGGGTGGTGCTGGCGACGCGTGGGGCGAAGGCGCCGCCGCCGTGACCGGGGGCCCGGCCTGTGCGGCCTGCCCCACAGCCGGATCGGGGGACGCGCGAAGTCCCCATGCCAGCACGCCGGCCAGGGCCAGCCCGGCGGCGCCTGTGGCCACCCACCATCCTGTTGTGGATCGCGTCGCCGTTGTGGCCGCAGAGCGCCGGGAAGACGGCTGCGCGACCGTTGGTTGCGCCGACGAAGGATCGGCAACGCCTCCCGCTGCGAAGGCCTGGCCCGCATGAACTCCCGGCGCATGCGGCGGGCTCTCGGCCATACGCTGGCCGATGAACGCCTCCAGATGCGCGCGCAGCAGTTGCTGGAACTGCATCAGGTCGGCGTACTCGTTGACGCCCGACCGCCACGCGCCGTCTTCATCGCGCAGCCCATCGAACCAACGGCGCACCGCGTCGTATTGCGCACGCTTGGTGTCGAAGGCCGGGTCGTCGAGCTCGATGCGCGGCTTCTCGGTGCGGCGGTAGACGAACACCGGACGGTCTCCAGCGATCGCGTCCTCGACCTCCCACACCGTGCCGGAGGCGTAGCGCGATCCGTCGGCTCGCGTCAGGCTGTGCGGCAGCGGCGTGCCGAGACGGCTCCACAGGATGGCCAGCGTCAGGTCACAGTCGGCCGGCCGGCCCGCCCAGCGATTGACCGAGGCCTGCGGCGTCTCGCGTGCATCGAGCGGCGCGCTGGCGGCGGGGTCGTCCCAGGCCACGATCTGCAGGTTCACGCGGTCGCGCAGCAACGGGCTGTCTTCGAGGGACCGCATCGTCTCGACGGCGAGGCGCCGCTCGTCAGCCACATCGCCGGGCGAGGACAGAAACACCTTGATCGTCAGCATCGCGCGGCTTCCTCCGTCGCACGATTGTGCGTTGATCGCCTGGGCTTGCAGGGGTTCGTGGTGTGGGCGCTGATTCGCGCCACCGCACACCGGGGGCCGCGCGAACTACAGTGCATGTTGCGCAGATTCGGGACGTTCGCGCCCGAAGTTCTGCTTGATGCTGGAGAGTTCGCGATGACGGTTCGAGAAATTCTGAAGATGGGTGACCCGCGATTGCTGCGCATCGCGAAACCGGTGTCCGTGTTCAACACGCGCGAACTCCAGTCGCTGATCGCCGACATGTTCGACACGATGCATGCGGCCGAGGGCGCCGGGCTGGCGGCGCCGCAGATCGGCATCGATCTGGCGCTGGTGATCTTCGGTGTCCGACAGAACCCCCGCTACCCCGATGCCGACGCGGTGCCCGAGACGGTGCTGATCAATCCGACCCTCACGCCGCTGGATGCGGCCGAAGAGGATGGCTGGGAAGGTTGCCTGTCGGTGCCGGGCCTGCGCGGCATGGTGCCGCGCTGGGCCCGCATCCGCTACACCGGCTTCGATCAGTATGGCGCACCGATCGACCGCGAGGTCGATGGTTTTCATGCCCGCGTCGTTCAGCACGAGTGCGATCACCTGGTCGGCACGCTGTATCCGATGCGGGTGCGCGATTTCCGGCAGTTCGGCTACACCAGCGTGCTGTTTCCCGACCTGGGCGCCGACGACTGAGGTCCCCGCCGCAGGCCGTGATCCCCAAGGCCGCGCAGGTGTAAAGCTGTGTTGCTGCGGCGGGCGCCTGTCGTCGCCGTCGGCGCGCGATCCGTTGTGGAGTGACATGAAGGGGAACCCCATGACATCCGTTGGAATTTCTGCGCCCCGCTCCGTGCGGATCGGCCTCGCGCTGCTGATGTGCGGTGTGCTGGCTCAGGCACCTGCGTGCGCCGCCCCACCGTACGAACCCGGTCCGGTCGGCAGCCCCGACGGTTACACCGTGTCGACGCAGGATGCCGATCCGCCCGGCCGCGTCGGCCGCCTGTCCGAGGTGCTGGGTCATGTCTGGGTCTACAGCCCCGAGGATCGCGAGTGGATCAGCGCCGAGCGCAACCGGCCGCTGACCACCGGAGACCGCCTCTCGACCGATGCCCTGGGGCGCGCCGAACTGCGTGTCGGCTCGACCGTGGTGCGGCTCGACTCGAACAGCGAACTCGAAGTGCTGCGACTCGACGACGACCGCCTGCAACTGCAGCTGCATCGCGGCGCCAGCATGGTCCGCCTGCGCGACAGCGACCTCGTTTCGCAGTTCGAGATGGTGACCGTCGAAGGCCGGTTTCTCGCCGACCGTGCCGGTGGCTACCGCTTCGACCGCAATGACAAGAGCACCCAGGCGACTGTGATCAGCGGTCAGCTGAACTATGAAGGCCGCACCCAGGCGCTGACCATCGGCGCCGGGCAGCGCGCCGAGTTCCTGCTCGATGCCAACGGGCGTGCGCAGTACGCCGTCGTTGAGCCGAAGCGCGATGGCTTCGCCCAGTGGAACGCCGATCGCGATCGCGACGAGCGTGATGAGCTGGCTTCACAGCGTTATGTGTCTCCCGAGATGACCGGTGTCGAGGATCTGGATCGCCACGGCAGCTGGGACCAGGACCCGGAGTACGGCGCGGTCTGGATACCGCGCGGTGTCGCTCCCGGCTGGGCTCCGTACACGACCGGCCGCTGGACTTGGGTGGCCCCTTGGGGCTGGACCTGGGTCGACGTGGCACCGTGGGGTTTCGCGCCGTTTCACTACGGCCGCTGGGTGCAGCGACGCAACGTCTGGTGCTGGGCGCCGGGCCGTTACGTCGCGCGTCCCGTCTATGCCCCGGCACTGGTCGGCTGGGCCGGTGGCCGACCGCCGGTGCGCCAGCCGGGTGTCAACATCAACATCTCGATCGGTCGCGGTGGCTGGTTTCCACTCTCGCCCCGCGAGCGCTATGTGCCCGGCTTTCGCGCCAGCCCTCGATACGAGCGCGAACTGAACGGGTCGCACTTCGATGCGCCGCGAGATCGCGGTGATCAGCGTGATCGCATTGATCGAGGCGACCGCAACGACCGCAACGACCGCAACGAC